>NZ_QWLE01000101.1:0-4461 GCF_009917365.1 Neglectibacter sp. X4
CTTCAATGATACATCATTCAGCAGCGGGTGTCTTTATTTTGTGCAATATTTGGTATTTACTCATTTATAGTTATGAAGATTTCTCGCTTTGCTCTATCTGTAATTCACCCTTTTTCAGCCGGAACACCACATCCGCCTGTTTTGCCAGCTCACCTGAGTGGGTAACAACTATCACGCATTTCTTCATCTGATGGGCGCTTTCTTTCAAGATTTCCGTAATATCCCCAGCCGTATCCTCGTCCAGATTGCCGGTAGGCTCGTCCGCCAGAATCACCGGAGCTTCGCTTGCGAGCGCCCTTGCAATGGCTACCCGCTGCTGCTGGCCGCCGGAGAGTTTCAGCACGTTCCGTTTGGATTCCTCCCTCGTCAGCCCCAGCCGTTCCAGAAACGGGAGTGCCGGTTTCTTTGAAGTCAGCCGGACATTCTCCTGCGGGGTCATATAGTCAATCAGGTTGTAGCTCTGAAAGACAAAAGAAACATTCTTTTTCCGATGGCCTGCCAATCCGGCCTGTGCAATGTCTTTCCCTTCAAACAGGATATTCCCGCTTGTGGGGCTGTCCAGACCGCCCAGCAGGGATAGAAGGGTTGTCTTGCCGCACCCGGACGGGCCGAGAATGGCATACATTTTTCCCGCCTCCATCTGCGCATTGATCCCTCTCAGCACCTTCCTCTTTTTGTCATAAGAGTATGTTAGATTTTGCAGTTCCAAAATTCCCATAGAGGCACCTCCTATTCACCTTCGGGCACAAATTCATAGTCAAAATCATAGTCCTTTACTTTATCCGGCACCTCGTAATCTATGATGGGCGAGCCGGATTGCTCCTGCGTTTCGTCTGATTTATTCTCCTTGGGGGTACACCCTGTGAACAGCAATCCCACAAAAAGGAGGACAGAAAACATTTTCCATACTTTTTTCATATCGTTACCGCCTTTCTCAGCTCATTTTCGATAGAATTTCCCGCGGTTTCAGCCGCATGACGGAAATTGAGGATATTCCAGCGGATACCGTTACAATCCCGATCCCCAGCAGGAATAGGAGGCCCATTTCCTCAAGCTGTACACGAACCTGTAATTCCGGGGTTTCGATTTCCGGCTCACCGGTATCTGTTCCGGCCTCCCCACGGGTTCCGGCAGATAAGCCGTCTTCCTGCTGCGCCTCCGTTACCGCCTGCCCGGATTGCAATACGTTTCCCATCTGGCCCGCAATGGCGCTGGCGGAGAAATAAGAGAGGGAAAATGCTAATATCGCAATCAGCAAAACCTCGGCAATATACTGCCCTAAGATGGACAGCTTGCTGATCCCAACCGAGAGCAGGACGCCGGTTTCATGGATGCGGGTTCTGGCCCACATGGTTAGAATGAGCGAGAGGAAGGCGATGCTTACAATCAGCGCGATCATCAAAATGGTGGATACCAGCTCCGATAACTGTTCCAAAGAGGACGCGGCGTTTTCATAGTCCTCGTTGTCAACCAGAAAAGAAAAGCCTTTCCAGTCCACGCCGCTGATTTCCTTTACTTTAGAAATGATTTCCTCCATGTTCTGCGGGTCGTTCACCGATACCGTCAGCTCGTTAAAGCCCTGTATTGCGGGGCCGTTTTCGTAAGCCACCAAAGTGGCAAGGTCGGTGATGATAAGGTTTTGTATTTTATCGTAGGTTGTCACCTGATCGTTGATGCCTTCGATTTCTTTTGGAGAGAACAGGCCCACAATCTCAATCTCCACGCCTTTGTCCGTCTGGATTTTGTCACCAATTTTCAGGCCGTTTTTCTCAGCCAAATCCTTGCTGATCAGCCCCTTGTTTTTGTCGTCCGGCAGGATATGCCGCCCCTGCGTCAGCGTAAGCTGCCCGGAAGTAAACCGGGTAAGCTCCTCGCTTTTCCATGTGCTTAAAATCTTTGAGGATGCGCGAAATTCTTCCTCAATGGGGATATTGCCGGTAAATAGTTCCAGAGAGGGGAACGCCGCCAGCCCCTCCACGGTGGCGCTGCACTCCTTGATCCCCTCAATTTCCCGGATTTGCTCTACCAGCTCCGGGCTGATCTGCTGGGTGGAATACATCAGGGTTCCGCCCTCCACGCTTTCCACCTTCAAATAGGGGTTGTTTTCCGTGTAGTCAAAGCCAATGAGAAAACTCCCGCCAAGGCTTTGCCGCAGCTCCTGCTGGGCGGCTTTCGAAGCGTTCCCCAGTGCCAGAGCGGTCAATACAAAGGTTGCCATCACCAGCAAGATGACAAAAAGAAGGATACTCTTGCCCCTCTTGCGGACGATATACAGCCACGCTCGATTCATAAAGTTCATAGAATGACCTCCGTTTCATATAGGATAAGTGTTGCAACGCTGACAGCATAGCACCCCAATATGGAACCAGTATGAAACGGATAAAAAAAGCCATCGCTTTATGGGAGATAAAGGGTAAAGCACATTCCCGGCGGGTTTTTGGTCGCCTCAAATTGATAGGGCATCCCAAGGGCCTTTGAAAGCGTATCTACAATATATAATCCCAGCCCATTCCCTCCATCTTTGCGATCTCTGGCAAAGTCTGGGCGGTAGAACGGCTCAAATACATGGGCCAGCTTATCCGGCGGGATGGGCGTACACTCATTTTCTATTTTTATCTGTCGGGCGTTCAATATAACGGTGATCTTGCATCCCGGCTTTGTGTAAGCGACCGCATTAGAGAGCAGGTTAGACAGGATCTTTTCAAGGCTTTTCTTTGACGTGTGGACAGGGCACTTTCCCTGTATGCTGAAAGAAAAGTCGAGTCCCTTTGCCTTCGCAATCAACTGATAGGGCTCGCAGATTGCCGGAAGACGCTCAGACAGGTCAAAGGTTTCCGCGTCCTGTTTCTCCTGTGTAAAATCCAGCCGGGAGGTATCCAAAATTTCTTTAATCATAAAGGATAGCTGCCCGGTAATCTCCTTACATTCCAACAGACAGCGATCCCGGTCTTTGTATTTTCCAATGCCTAAGATCATGTTTTCCAAAATCGCGTTCAGGGCAGTCACCGGCGTTTTCAGCTCATGGGAGGCGGCCCGCAGGAAATCAATTTTCAACCGTTCCGCCTCACGGACGTTTTGCTTTTCTTCCTCCAGATTTTCAATGGTGGAAAGCAGGCTGGCATACAGCTTATTGACGCGGGCGGCCAGCTCGCCAATCTCGTCCTTCGTATGCACCACGCAGGCTGCAGCCTTATCCAGCTTTTCCATCTTTTCCGTTGTAACCGCAATCTGCTTGATCGGCCTCGTCATGGCTCTGGAAAACAACAGGGAACACCCAGCGGAAATGATGGCGCAGCAAAGCAGGGATACCGGCAGTGCTTTTCCGATAGCGGATTTTATCAAAATACCAGTATTCACATCACTCTCAATAATGGCTCCTTCCACAAAACGGTTGGTGCTTACGGTCATTTGCGGCGCAAGCACATAGAGAAAAACATGAGCCATCACGGTGACAAACAGCATTACCAGAAAGGTGTATAAGAAGATTTTAGTAAAGAGCTTTAAATTTCTCATGGGTGTTCCTCATACTTGTAGCCAACGCCTTTTACCGTTACAATCCGGTTAAGACTCAGCTTTTTCCGTAAATTTTTAATGTAGGTATCAATCGTGCGGTCAATGATGGGGTAATCATATCCCCACAACTCGTCCAAGATCTGCGACCGTGTAAGCACCAGACCTTTATGCTCTATCAGCAATTTCAGCAGGTCGATCTCCTTTGGTGTCAGGTCAATAGAGCCGCCCGGCCCGGAAGCAGTATAGCCGCCAAAATCCACCGTAATATCGCCCATCTGAATTTGTTTCAGTTCCGGACTTTTCCCACACCGCCGCAGCAGGGCCGTCACCCGTTTTCCCAGCAAAAGCATGGAAAAGGGCTTTGTGATATAGTCGTCCGCCTGTTCATCAAAGCTGGCCGCCTGAGTAGGCTCATCGTCAAGGGCGGTAAGCATTAAGATAGGAATGTTGCTTGTTTGGCGCAATTCTTTTAATACCTCCAAACCGGTTCGCTTCGGCAGCATAATATCCAGAACCACTAAATCAACCGATTTCTCCCTTGCAATCTGCAAACCCTGTTCACCATCAAGGGCCGACAAGGTAATATGCCCTGCGGATCTCATATATTCACAGATTGCCTCGTTGGTGGCAGTATCATCTTCCACAATCAATAAAACAGCCATTTTTACACCTCCTCACATTATTATACCAAAGCAATATGGAAACAGTATGAAATGCTTTGTGTCAGATTGACAGTGTACTGAACTTAATGGGAAAAAGCAAGCCTTTCATAACGGATCAATCCACACAAGGCAGACTGGCTCATGTTGACAGGAAACTGGCCCGCCTTGCTGTAAGTGAAATACTTTCCCTATTTACTATTTCTATTAGATTCATAACTATAAATGAGTAAATACCAAATATTGCACAAAATAAAGACACCCGCTGCTGAATGATGTATCATTGAAG
>NZ_QWLE01000102.1:0-1948 GCF_009917365.1 Neglectibacter sp. X4
GTGGGCGATTTAACACACGGCCACCCTTCCCTTTCCGTTGTCGGGGAAGCCGGGGTTCATGGGTTGCGGTACTGGAATGATCAGTTTCAGGTGAAAATTCCTTCCGGCACCGGGGAAGATGTCTGGGCCACCGCCAATGGGGGCGGGGGCGGCGGTTCCGCTATCGGGCCGCAAATCTTTGTTACCGTGGATGCCGGTTCCGCCGTAACCTGTTCCGATGGTGTAACAGAACTTACCGCCGTGGCTGGGGATGATCCCATTATTTTCAGCTTGCCCAACTATGGCACCTGGACAGTCACCGGCACCCTTGGGGATCAGACCGACACTGAGGTTTTGGAGGTTGACACCACCAAGCGGTACAACGTGACTTTGGCCTATTTCAGCGCCACCCTGAATATCACCACTAAGGCCGGGGCCGCTGTGATTGCCACCAACGGCACAAAAAGTCTGACCGGGATAGCGGATGAATCCGGGGCCTTGTCTTTCAACATTGCTTCCCCCGGCACCTGGACACTTCGGGCAAGCACTGAAGGGGTGGATTCCAACCAACCCACGGTTGAGATTGAAACCGAGGGTGAAACTTATGAAATCACCCTGTCTTTCATCACCGTGACCATTACCGCCGATCCCGGTTCTACGGTAACTTGCACCGATGGCAATACCACCCGATCCGGGGTTTCTGTGGGCGCTATGACCTTCTATCTGCCCAATACCGGGGTTTGGCAGATTACCGCCACCAAAGATGGGCAGACCGCAAGCGAAACCCTTACCGTTGGTTCCTATGCCCCTTACACCGTTACCTTGAACTTTTACAAGTATGTTGGGGTAAAAGTGACAATCAGCAATAACAATTCTGAAAGCGCCGTTTCCTATGTGGAAGATGCCGTGGGAATGGCTACCGGGTTTAACGCTTGGAAGAATCACAACATTTTCAAGAATATCCGGCCTTGTGTGGTGAAAAATGGCGTGGTTCAGTATTACTTGAACCCGGACGATCTGACCCAAAAGGTGAACGGCGGAGCCGCTACAATCAACAGCGAAAGCGCCGGGGATGTCATGATTGAGATTCCCAAGTTGGGCTATAAAATGACCACGGACGGGAACAGCCATACCATTATGGTAACAGATGATCCCAATGCCCCCGGCTACTGCTACCGGGCGCACGGGCTGGACGCTGAAGGGGATTGTGATGCAATCTATATCGGCGCTTATCTGGCAACCAATATCAGTTCCAAGTTGTATTCTCTTTCCGGGAAATCCCCCACAACCGATATCACCTTGACCGCCGCAAGGCAAGCGGCCCAAGCAAGGGGGGTAGGTTATCAGCTTGTTTCCTTCTACCCGCTGACCCTGCTTCAGTGTTTGTACCTGATCATGTTCAAAAACCGCAACGGGCAAACCGCCCTTGGCAAAGGCTACACCAACGGCAACAGCGCCAAGATCAACACGGGCGGCACCAACGCCAAGGGTATGTGTTACGGCGAAACGGGCGGCAAACAGCAAATGTGTTTCCTTGGCATTGAAGATTTTTGGGGGAACCTGTTTTGGTGGATTGATGGGATTTTCTGTGATAACTCCCGCAACGTCAAAACGGCCTTCAAGGATTTCAAGGACGATGGTTCCAGCTACCCCTTCACCAAGGCAAGCGGCTTGTCCCAAAACCTTGGCGGCTGGATGGGTGACATTCAGGGAACCAATGAAGGCGGGTTCACAATCAAGACTTCCACCGGATCGGCCACGTCCCATTGGGCGGATTATGCCTCTCTTTATGCCGGTTATTGCGCCTTTTTCGGTGGTGCTTGGGATGATGGGGATAGTGCGGGGCCTTTCCGGTTCTATGTGTATTATGCCGCCTCGGGTTCCAGTTCCTATCTTGGCGCCCGCCTGATGTATAAGAAGAAAGCGGCCTAAAAACCGTTTCCTTGGGTAGTCACTGGTAGATTGTGGC
>NZ_QWLE01000103.1:0-2507 GCF_009917365.1 Neglectibacter sp. X4
ACAACACAAAACTGAAACCTTCCAGCATTACAACCATTATCCCACCATAGAACGGGCCTTATTATGACTGGTAAATAAAAAAAGATAGCAGATAATGCCAATCTTTATGCCAGTTATTACGCCAATTTCAGTGGTAATTGGAATAATGGAGATAATGCAGGGCCTTTCCAGTTCAATGTGAATTATGCCACCTCGAATTCCAATTCCAATCTTGGCACCCACCAAATGTTTGATCCTTCCTTTTCGATGTTTAGGAATGATGTTACTGCCCCGGCCCCCGGCAACAGAACCGGGCCGGGGCTTTAACAATAAATGGTGCTGTGACTACCCGGCCACTTGGCAGAACACAAAAATTATTTCACCTGTATCAGTAGACTTGAAAATTAACTTTCAAGGTTGACCATTCGGGTTCAAAAAACATCAATGGAAACGGGGTGTTCCATGAAGCGGTACGGCAATATCTATGAAAAAATCTGTGACATGGACAACTTGCGGGAAGCCCACCGGAACGCCCGTAAAGATAAACTGTTCTATGCAGAAGTGGTGATGGTTGACAGCGACCCGGACAAATACCTTTCAGAAATCCGGGAAATGCTGATCAACCACACCTATTCTGTAAATCTGGACGATTACACAATTTCAACTATCAATGACAAGGGAAAACAACGTGAACTTTGGAAACTGCCCTATTTCCCACACCGGATCATTCAATGGGCAATCATGCTTCAGATTGAACCGATCTTCAACAAAGTTTTCACCGGGTTCACTTGTGCTTCCCTTCCAAACCGTGGGATCAAGAAAGCCCAAGAGTTGGTGAACACCTATCTGAAGGACGAACCGGGAACCCAATACTGTTTCAAGATGGACGTTCACCATTTTTACCCAAATATCAATCATAGGATTCTAAAGCGCCTGTTGCGCAAGAAATTCAAAGACCCTGAATTATTGACCCTGCTGGATATCATTATTGACAGCCACCCGCCCAAAGGTGTTCCGATCGGTTCTTATCTATCCCAATACTTAGCCAATTTTTATTTGTCCTACTTTGACCATTGGCTGAAAGAACAGTTACACTTGAAGTATGTTGTTCGCTATATGGATGATCTTATGATTTTCCACCATAGCAAACAGGTACTTCATTGGGTTGCCCGGAAAATCATGGAATACCTTGGAACTTTCCTTGACTTGAGCCTAAAGAAAAATTGGCAAGTGTTCCCCACTTCCACCCGTGGCGCTGATTTTGTCGGTTATAGATTCTTCCACGGGTTTACCCTGCTACGGAAAAAGACCTGTAAGCGATTCAAGAAACACATGGTGTTGATCCGGGAAAAGTGGGAGAGCGGGAAGCGCATTTGTTACAAGGAATGGTGCAGGATCAATAGCTATAAGGGTTGGCTAAAATGGTGTGACAGCTTCCGCCTAGCTGAAAAGTACATTACCCCTGTTTTGGCGGCGGCTGAAGATTATTATATCAATGTCATTAAGAAAAGAAAGGCGGTAACAGCATGAAAGACATGGGCATAGTCCGGGGAAGCCCGGAAATGGCGCAACCTTTGGTGGTTGGCACCGACACGGTTTTTGTTCACACCGACATTGAGCCGGTGACTGAGGATCAGAACGGAAACCCAATCGAAAATGAATTTCAATACCATGAAATTCAGTATGAAAAAGATGAATTTATCAAGTTGTTGGCGGAACAGACCGCCGAAAACAACGGCTTAATGAACACTATTCTGGGGGTGACAGAATGAACCGCAAAGAATTTGTGGCCCAGCAGATGAACCGGGCCTTCCAGCTTATGGCCGATGGGCTGAATCTGCGCGAAAGCCAAGCAATGGAAATTGCCGATCTCTATGAGGGATGGGCTACCGGCAAAGCCTACGCCACCGGAAAGATCGTAAAGTATGGCGTGAACGCCGATGGGGAAACCCAGCTTTACACCGTCCTTCAGGATCACACTTCCCAAGAGAACTGGACACCGGACACGGCCCCCAGCCTTTACAAAAAGGTTGGGTTCACTGATTCCGGGCTTCCGATCTGGACACAACCCCTGGGCGCTTCCGATGCCTACAACACCGGGGACAAAGTTTCCCACAAGGGGAAAGAATGGCTTTCCACCGTTGATGGCAATGTGTGGGAGCCGGGGGTATATGGTTGGGAAGCTGAATAAAGGCCCCTGGAAGGCCCTTACAGGGCCTTTTGCCTTTGGTAGTATAAATTTCATTGCCTGACCTTAAAACGCCGCCTAGCGGCCCAGCAGGGCGGGAATTTGACAAGGTAAAAGCGGCCCCCAATTTGTGGGGCCGTTTTTATATATCATTTTCAGAAAGGATGGTTTACATGAAAGAAGGGTTGTGCGCCGGGATCGGGATTGTGGGGGGCTTTATCGCTTCCTTGTTTGGGGGGTGGGATGCGGCCTTGATCACTCTGCTGATTTTCATGGGTATTGACTACCTGACCGGCCTGATCGTGGCCGGAGTGTTCCACAACTCAGAGAAAACGCCTAA
>NZ_QWLE01000104.1:0-4448 GCF_009917365.1 Neglectibacter sp. X4
TCGACGGTTGTCCTGGGCGATCCCTCCCCACTGGCCTCGTTGTCCTGGCAAATGGGGTTCCAGCAACAACCACACTTTGATGAATGTGTCACGCTCCCGCAAGCACCACGTCCCGGCGGGGCGGCATATCCACAAATATTTTTTGTCCTCCGGGTTTTGGCTTTTCGCCGCCTGCTTCAACGTCTTTATGTCTATGTCAAAATCAGACTGGAAATGCTCGGTGTGGGTCTGCATGATTGCTTTGAGGGATTTTAATATATCCACGTTTTCAAATTTCTGCATGGTTCAGCTCCTTTCTAAGTCCTGCTTTTTTGTCTTTTCCGCTGCCTTTTTCGGGGCGTTTTTCAACGCTTCCTTGTCCTGTGCAAGCTGCGCCCGGATAGAGGGCTTTTTCTCCGTCTTGGCGGCTGTGCGGGCTTCTTTCTGTATCTCCACGGGGCTTTTCCCGGACAAAGGTTTTATGCAGGATAAGCGGTCAGCAACGTAAATAGCGTTGTCGTTTAGCTGCCTTTGCCACGCCCCGGCTTTGGGCGACCAACGGAAGCCATTTTCCTTTAAGGTTTCACGGGTCTTTTCGTCCGGCTTTTCCTCGAAATAGATTTGCAGGCGGTTGTCCTCCCGGTTGGCTTCCACCGTGCCGCCGTCAAACTCCCACCCGGCGTAGGCGGTTTCCTGCTTTTTTGTCAGTTCCGCAATGCGCCCTTTTACCCGGCGTATCTCTGCGTTGTTGTTGGATAAAGCCCATGAGGGGTAGGGTTTATCCTCTATGTGCCACTGTGACGACATATCCGCTTTTTCTGCTGTTCCCCGATCTCCACGGCTTTGTCTACCATTTGCCTGTATCCTGCGGTTGCGCTGCCGGGCTTGTAATCGTAGTAGCTGTTAGCGTCATTGGCACGGCGGGCAGCCCCCTCATTGATTGTGTAATAAATGGTTTTCGTTTCCGGGGCAGCCTGCTCCGGCGTATCTGCTTGCAGGGAAAAGGGCTTTTTGTCAAAGCAAAATTCCTTTTCCGGGGTAAAGCCTGCCTGCGATAGAAAGTCCGTTATCCGTGAAAATTCTTCGTAGTCCTCTTTGGTGTAAATGCCACGGTTTAAGGCTTCGTCCTGCGGGTATATGCAGCCCTCGCTTGAAAGGAATGTAAAAGCGGCTTGGCAGTCGGAAACGTAGAGCAGGGAATTGTCTTTATTGTCATAATGCCCTTTGTTGTCGTAGTTCTCGCTTTTCCCGATATAGATTTTGTCGTTCATAGTAAAGAGGGCTACCATGCCGTCATAGCGGCTTTTGGCGGCGGCTGTGATACGGGCAATGTCCGGCTCGGCGGAGTCGTCCTGCTTTAGCGTTTCGGCGTACTGTTCAAGGGAAATCTGCTCCCCGGCGTTTGCTTCCAGTGCGTCAGCGGCGGGGGTGTTGTTGATAACGCCGTCAATCATGTTTGCGTTTTGCTCCGTGGAAAGCTCGGCGGCTTTTAGCGGGTTCTCTAACAGAAAATCTTTTGAAATATCCACAAAACCGATACTGTCCGTATAGTGGGCGGTGTCCTTGCCGTTCTGATGAAGCACTACCACGTCAGAAACGGAAAGGGAATGTCCCTTGAAGTCCTCCGGGCGGTCAATGTTGAATTTCTCAAAAATGCGCTCTAAGCCCATGCCCGGCGTGAGTGGTGCGGTATATACTTTTTCATAGTTGGCGGGGTCTACCGCAAGCCCTTTTCCCTGTACTTCTTCCAGTGGTCGGAAATGAAAATCTACGGGTACATCATCTTTTAACTGATAGATACTGAATGTATTTTCTGTCTGCTCCGCTGCGCCGTATTCCTGCAACATTTCCTTTGTGGCTTCGCTTCCGGCTAATTCCTCTTTCATGGCACGGTACTCCGTGAGGGCGTTCCAGTCCTCTTTAAATGTATAAACAGAATCAGCTTTGGACAGGACATAAGGCCATGATGTAAATTTAATAATTCGGTTTATGTCGGCTTTTACTTTTTGGGGGTCAGCTCCTAATTTTCGAGGTTTCCCTTTCGTAGCTCCATTTTTAAGAGGTGTAGCTTCTACTTTCCCTTTTATAGGAGTTATAATTTCGATAAGGTTAGATAAAATCGTTTCACCTTGAGACAACTCAATAGGTTCTTTTTTCCTTAACAACTCAAGATATTCAATCACCTCCCCTTTGATTCTTTCCTCTGCCTGCTGGGCTGTTTCGCCATACAGCATTTCTTTACAGAAAGTCTTGTTAAACCAGCCGCAGATTTCTTTTTCCAAAGTGAAGGGCTCTCTGAATTTCTTTAAAGTTTTGATTATACGCGCATAGTTGCCAGCTTCCTGTGCAAATAGGATTGGTGCATAAGCACTTACATAGAATTTGCCGTAGAGAAAGCGGGATGGTTTTGTAAGTCTTAAATCAAAGAAGTCTGCCTCCCATTTGTGTTCAAAAAGGTGGTTAGGGTCGTTTAGATACTGGTTCATATATTCGAGCATCGTGTCGGCTTCCTCTTGGCGCTCTTCCAATTCTTCTATTGGTGGAATGTGGACATAGAGATTGACACTTTCATCTTCTTTGCATCGCTTTCTGCCTAGCATTTGGATGACCTCTGTCTTGTTAACGGAATCGACTACGATATGTTTTAAGGCATCATCTTTCAAGCTTACTCCGTTATAAAGAACGGTTGTGGAAATAAGGACTTTATAATCAAATTCTTCATCACGTATCAAAGCTTGGAATCTCTCATTATCCTCCTTTTTCCTATCTGCATCTATAAATTCTGCACAATCTCCAATCTTTTCCTTTAACTTTTCGCCATCCTTTTTTGTACGGACAAAAATAAGCCATTTATCTGGTAAGGTTTCATCTCTAGCTGTTGTTTCTATGCTATACCAGCTATGGAAAAAATGCAGATTTACATGGTTGAAAGTGCCTTGAAATACGTATTCAGCAAAGCAGGGGTACGGTGGTGGAGGCAGAGGAAAAGGCTGAATCTCTGCTTTTTCTTGAGAATCAGATAGAGTTTTATCATCAAGATTGTCATTTGACGCTTCTTTTCCCTTACTATCTTTGCTATCTGGAGAAGATTCTTGGGCTTTGCTAGCTTGAGTTGGGGAACCCACAGAAAGTCGAAGCATGAACAGGGGATTATCTTTAGGATTGAGGTCATGATACTCATTTATCAGTCTGTTTCCAAAGTATATATAGTTATAAAAAGCATTCAGTTCCTCATATGAAAGAATAGGCTTTACTTCTTCCGGTGTAGCACTCATATAAATTCTTTTGCAATAATAAAACCGTTTGATAAGCTGCTGCAAAATAAAGCTAGTATCAGAGTTGAACGAAGAGTCTGCAAGAAAGAAATGAGCCTCATCAAAGACTACAGCCTTCACGCATGGTATCGTCCAATTGTTCGGGCCGGCAATATAGGAAATAGCCTGATGATAGCTTATGATATCCATATTACCAGACAGATAGCAGTCCTCATAAACTTTTTGACTGTAGCATGGAAATCCATTTTTCTGTCGGCTTCTATGCGTTGCTGTAAGGTAAGAGCTGTTCTATTCGTTAGGATAAGAACTCGTCCTCCAACTGTATTCACGACATCAGATAATGAGTTAACGACAAAATAGTTTTTACCCGAGCCTGTTGGTGCATGGATGAGCACAGGATTAGGATATGGAGGAGGGTTATAGCGCGGAACCTGATTATAATTAACATAATTAAAGCGCACGCCGAGGTCGGTTTGATAAAACTGCGGCGGCCAGAACCATTCACGTAATTCATTTTGCAACCCATCAGAAACCCATTTATCTGGTTTTAGAATAGGTTGAATCGGTAGCCCAGTTTTAGTTTTTATCCAGTCGAATGTCGTTGGAAATGTACGCATAGCGTCCCCTTCTTCTAGTGGTGGATGGGAACAAGAAGGTGGCGCTATTGTTCCCTGAACTTCTGGAAAAATGGAAAAACCCTTATATATTCCCGTTCCACTTTTCCATTTTCTTCTATTCTACCACCCCCACCCCAGCATTACAAGATATGCTGGGGATTTTTCTGTCCTCTTCACAGACTAGTGGGAGGGAATCACGGCAAACTTCCAAAAATCACAGTAAAGAATGAAAAAAGATATAGCATCTCAATAGGAACCTGGCAGGGATGAAAACAGCCACAGAATGACGCTCATAAAAAGATGGCAGAAAGCTTCGCGGAAAAGCTGGGAGTAGCAATTCCAGAAAACCTCTTGCCAATAGATAGTGCGGGGCAAATGCTGGGATAAAGTAAAAGAAAATTTCCGGAGCAACTTGACGTTCCGGAAATTTTTTTGTTGAAATGTCTTGGCGTAAGGTGTAGAATTAAAGGGAAAAATTAGTTAGAAATATTGGATATATATTAGATAGTGTCTACACGAATTAAGTACGGATAGCAGCCCAAATAGCGATACAACGGACGTGTACCGCGGCGATAAA
>NZ_QWLE01000105.1:0-4375 GCF_009917365.1 Neglectibacter sp. X4
TTCGTGCGGGTCGGAACTTACCCGACAAGGAATTTCGCTACCTTAGGACCGTTATAGTTACGGCCGCCGTTTACTGGGGCTTCAATTCAATGCTTGCACATCTCCTCTTAACCTTCCAGCACCGGGCAGGTGTCAGCCCCTATACTTCATCTTTCGATTTAGCAGAGACCTGTGTTTTTGATAAACAGTCGCCTGGGCCTATTCTCTGCGGCCACATTGCTGTGGCATCCCTTCTTCCGAAGTTACGGGATCAATTTGCCGAGTTCCTTAACTACCCTTCTCCCGTTGGCCTTAGAATCCTCTTCCTGTCTACCTGTGTCGGTTTGCGGTACGGGCGCCGAAGATATACACAAGACTTTTCTCGCCCTCGTCCAAGCATGCTTCTCTACTCTAATTTCGATCCCTTGCGCCCGGGGTAACCAGCACCCGGGTCATGCCCTTTCAAGGTGTCCTCCTGCTTAAATCTTTTGGCGGCTACGGAATTTCCACCGTATGTGCATCGGCTACGCCTTTCGGCCTCACCTTAGCTCCCGGCTAACTTGGAGCGGACGAACCTTCCTCCAAAAACCTTAGACTTTCGGCCAATATGATTCTCACATATTTCTCGCTACTCATTCCGGCATTCTCACTCGTGTAAAGTCCACCGCCGCTTACGCTACGACTTCACCCCTTACACGACGCTCTCCTACCACTCGCATTGCTGCGAATCCCAAGCTTCGGTGTATGTTTTAGCCCCGTTAAATTTTCGGCGCAGGGTCACTCGACCAGTGAGCTATTACGCACTCTTTTAATGAGTGGCTGCTTCTAAGCCAACATCCTGGTTGTCTGTGCAACCCCACATCCTTTTCCACTTAAACATACTTTGGGACCTTAGCTGTGGGTCTGGGCTGTTTCCCTTTTGACAATGAAACTTATCTCACACTGTCTGACTCCTGTACATCAATTAGCCGGCATTCAGAGTTTGATAAGCTTCGGTACCCTCTCGGGCCCTAGGCTATTCAGTGCTTTACCTCCGGTAATCTAATACAAGGCTAGTCCTAAAACTATTTCGGAGAGAACCAGCTATCTCCGGGTTCGATTGGAATTTCTCCGCTACCCACACCTCATCCGCTACCATTTCAACGGGAGTCGGTTCGGTCCTCCATGGAGTTTTACCTCCACTTCAACCTGGACATGGGTAGGTCACCCGGTTTCGGGTCGAATACAACTGACTTCATACGCCCTGTTCAGACTCGCTCTCGCTGCGGCTCCAGGCCTGAAGCCCTTAACCTCGCCAGTTACATTCACTCGCCGGACCATTCTACAAAAGGTACCCGATCACCCATTGACGGGCTCTCGGTGCTTGTAAGCACAAGGTTTCAGGTTCTTTTTCACTCCCCTCCCGGGGTTCTTTTCACCTTTCCTTCACAGTACTGTACACTATCGGTCACCAGGTAGTATTTAGGCTTGGAGGGTGGTCCCCCCATGTTCCCACCGGGTTTCACGTGCCCGGCGGTACTCTGGATACAGCCAGTTCCTTTTGCCTTTCGCATACGTGACTCTCACACTGTTTCGTTGGCCTTCCCATGCCATTCTGCTAAGCTAATCAGAATACTTTACGCTGTCCAAACCCCTACGGTATTACTACCATAGGTTTGGCCTCTTCCGCGTTCGCTCACCACTACTAGCGGAATCTCGGTTGATTTCTCTTCCTCGCCCTACTTAGATGTTTCAGTTCAGGCGGTTCCCCTCATACAGCTATGTATTCACTGTATGATGGCTGGACATGACTCCAGCCGGATTGCTCCATTCGGAAATCTGCGGATATAACGCCCACTTACGGCTCCCCGCAGCTTATCGCAGTTAGTCGCGTCCTTCTTCGGCTCCTGGTGCCAAGGCATTCCCCTTGCGCTCTTTGTAGCTTGACCATGTGTTCTCTTTCTTGAGTAGCTAACTTACAAAGAATAAGCTAACTTTTTGCCTCTTGAAATTGTAGTTATTACCCAAACAAGCCTTTTTAGACTTATCTGAAAATAACTTCTCGATTTCTATCTGCTTCTGCTTTATTCAGTTTTCAAGGTACAATCTTATGGGATGCTGTTGCTTCCCTGTGGTGGGCTTAAGTGGACTCGAACCACCGACCTCACGCTTATCAGGCGTGCGCTCTAACCGGCTGAGCTATAAGCCCATAGATTATTCTTGCCGGCAGTTTTTTATCCCTGCCCTGGTGGAGATGAACGGGTTCGAACCGATGACCCCCTGCTTGCAAAGCAGGTGCTCTCCCAGCTGAGCTACACCCCCATATTCTTTTCAGAAAAGAGAATGTCCCTTTCTCTCCTTTGAGGATTCAAGACCCTCAAAATTAAACAACGATTAGATTTCCAGACTCGCGCCGACCTTGGATGTTAAAGCAAACCGCAGTCTGCTTTGCTCTCCATAGAAAGGAGGTGATCCAGCCGCACCTTCCGATACGGCTACCTTGTTACGACTTCACCCCAGTCGCCAATCCTACCTTCGGCAGCGCCCTCCTTGCGGTTAAGCTACTGACTTCGGGTATTACCGGCTCCCATGGTGTGACGGGCGGTGTGTACAAGGCCCGGGAACGTATTCACCGCGGCATGCTGATCCGCGATTACTAGCAATTCCAACTTCACGCAGGCGGGTTGCAGCCTGCGATCCGAACTGGGACCATTTTTGGGGTTTTGCTCCACCTCGCGGTATTGCTTCCCTCTGTTAATGGCCATTGTAGTACGTGTGAGGCCCAGGTCATAAGGGGCATGATGATTTGACATCATCCCCACCTTCCTCCGTTTTGTCAACGGCGGTCCTGCTAGAGTGCTCTTGCGTAGCAACTAACAGTAAGGGTTGCGCTCGTTGCGGGACTTAACCCAACATCTCACGACACGAGCTGACGACAACCATGCACCACCTGTCACCGGCGCCCCGAAGGGAAAGCTTATCTCTAAGCCGGTCGCCGGGATGTCAAGACCTGGTAAGGTTCTTCGCGTTGCTTCGAATTAATCCACATACTCCACTGCTTGTGCGGGCCCCCGTCAATTCCTTTGAGTTTCAGCCTTGCGGCCGTACTCCCCAGGTGGATTACTTATTGTGTTAACTCCGGCACGGAGGGGGTCAGACCCCCCACACCTAGTAATCATCGTTTACGGCGTGGACTACCAGGGTATCTAATCCTGTTTGCTACCCACGCTTTCGTGCTTCAGCGTCAGTTAAAGCCCAGCAGGCCGCCTTCGCCACTGGTGTTCCTCCCGATCTCTACGCATTTCACCGCTACACCGGGAATTCCGCCTGCCTCTACTTCACTCAAGCCCTACAGTTTCAAAAGCAGTTCACGGGTTAAGCCCATGGATTTCACTTCTGACTTGCAGGGCCGCCTACGCACCCTTTACACCCAGTAAATCCGGACAACGCTTGCTCCCTACGTATTACCGCGGCTGCTGGCACGTAGTTAGCCGGAGCTTCCTCCTCTGCTACCGTCATTATCTTCACAGAGGACAGAGGTTTACAATCCGAAAACCGTCTTCCCTCACGCGGCGTTGCTGGTTCAGGGTTTCCCCCATTGACCAATATCCCTCACTGCTGCCTCCCGTAGGAGTCTGGGCCGTGTCTCAGTCCCAATGTGGCCGTTCAACCTCTCAGTCCGGCTACCGATCGTCGACTTGGTGGGCCGTTACCCCGCCAACTATCTAATCGGACGCGAGCCCATCTTTCAGCGGATTGCTCCTTTGGCCACTGTACCATGTAGTACTGTAGTCTCATGCGGTATTAGCGTTCGTTTCCAAACGTTATCCCCCTCTGAAAGGCAGGTTGCTCACGCGTTACTCACCCGTCCGCCACTAAGATACACAAGAATTCAAAAGCAAGCTTCGTCATTCAGCGCGTATCTCCGTTCGACTTGCATGTGTTAGGCACGCCGCCAGCGTTCGTCCTGAGCCAGGATCAAACTCTCTAAAAATGGTATCTAAACATCTTCCGATGCTCAAATCATTCTTAAAGCTTTCTCAAGCTCTAAACGTCTCTGACGTTAATCACAGATTTTTTAGGTTCTGTTTCCTGTTCCTTCTTGGTGAGTCTTACTCATCAAGAATTCACGGGTCCTTCTTTCTTCTCGTTGTTTAATTTTCAAGGTCCTGTTTCGCACCCCTGAGTTCCCGCAAACCCGCTTGCCGCCTTGCTTTCTTGGCTTCCGCGCTCTTGCTTACCTCTCGAGTGCTTGACTATTTTACCACAGCGCTTTTCGTTTGTCAACCCCTTTTTTCAAGTTTTTTTGAAACTTTTTTCGGGTCCGCCTCCCTTTTCAGGAGAGGCTGTGGTATAATGTCTTTGCTTCCCTTCGCCTTCCGGCTCGCGGGACAGCTTTGATATAATAACACCTATT
>NZ_QWLE01000106.1:0-4250 GCF_009917365.1 Neglectibacter sp. X4
GACATGCACCGGGCCAGGATTTTGCAGTTTAACACAGAGCTGCTCCGGGAGAAAAAGCACACAGAGGAAGATTTCAATGAAATC
Organism: Neglectibacter sp. X4; assembly: GCF_009917365.1. Lineage (NCBI taxonomy): Bacteria > Bacillati > Bacillota > Clostridia > Eubacteriales > Oscillospiraceae > Neglectibacter > Neglectibacter sp. X4. The sequence goes on from NZ_QWLE01000106.1 coordinate 85, forward strand.
TTCTACAACATCAACTGCTATGAACGCTATTGCCGGGAGCACCCGGACTACCAGAACGGGCGGGCTGTCCATGCCATAGCGAACATAGGCCGGGTCTATGATGACCGGCTGAAAAAACACGATTTTTTATAATCAAAGGAGGAAGCTGTTATGACAAAAAAATGGTGGAAAGCAGCGGGGATTCGGGCCGTTAAGACTGTGGCCCAGGCGGCAGTGGCGGCCATCGGCACCACGGCCATGCTCTCAGAGGTGGACTGGCTGGTGGTGGGCAGCACAGCCCTTCTCTCCGGGGTGCTGTCGCTCCTGACCAGCATCGCGGGCCTGCCGGAAGTGGAGGGATGAGTATGGCGAACCGTATCAAGAACTGGATAACCAAAATCAGCCCATTCCGCAACAGCCCCAGAAATCATGTGATTGATACCATCACCATCCACTGCGTGGTGGGGCAGATGTCGGCAGAGAGCCTGTGCAGCCACTTCCAGACGGCAAACTGTAGCTGCAACTGGGCCATCGGCTTTGATGGCAGGGTGGCGGAGATTGTAAAGGAAGGGGACAGGTCGTGGTGCTCCTCCAGCCCCGCAAACGACCACCGGGCCGTCACCATCGAGTGCGCCAGCGATGCATTCTACCCTTACGCCATCAACGCCAACGTCTGGAAAACCCTTCCTGCCCTGGCTTTCCGCTATGGTAGGGCTGCCCTGGTCGGCCCACGGCGTGGTGTGTTCGTTCTATCTGAACATGGCCAAATCTAACCACAAGGAGGGTGGCATCACCTTTGAAGCTGCAAAAAACACGAATTTTGAGAATAACAGCGGGGACAGCCCCGCAATTTAGGAGGTTAGCAGCATGAATGATTTTATCGCAACTCTTTTACAGGCTGTCTTAGTCGCCGCCGTGCCCGTGTGCGCGGCGTTCATCGGCAAAGGGCTTAAAGCCCTGGGTGCTTACCTGGGGCAGAAATCTGAAAACGAGACGGCAAAAAAGTATCTGGCCGCTGCCGCCGACGCAGTAGCCACCGCCGTGACATACACCAGCCAGGTGTATGTGGACAAGCTCAAGGAGGCCGGCCAGTTCACCAAAGAGAACCAGCGGGAGGCCCTGGGAATTGCGGTGGCCCAGGCCAAGAACCTGTTGACCGCCGAGGCTGCGGCCTTCCTTGAGAGCGCCTACGGTGATTTGAATGAGTACCTCAAGAGCCGTATTGAGGCGGAGGTGCGAAATCAGAAAATGGGTGTGGGCACTTTGACGCTGAGCGCATAAGGACATACGAAAGCCCCCGGCTTTCCCGGGCCGATATTTCGGCGGGGAGGGCCGGGGGCTTTTTTATTTTCCGGGCCTATTTCTCAAAGTAGATGCTATACACGGCCTCGACTATTTCATTGTAGCAATTCCTCTGGCCGCGCTTAATCGCGTTCTGGAGCATTTTAGTCGCCATCTCGGAAGCCTTTTCGTTCTCGCAAATTTTTGCTATCTTCTCATACGTTGTCATTTTGTTTTCTCCTTGTATTCTATGCCGCTCTCCTTCTCCCTGTATACCCGTTAGGCCACATAGTCAAGGGTGATTCATAAATATTTTTGAGAATAGAAAAAGCCCCAAGCATTTACCGCTCAGGGCTTTAGGAGAGAGGCCTCCAGCGTATTCATTTTCTGTGGCAGGAGGTTTTTTGTTCCCGGTTCATTGGGCATACGCACCAGAAGATCCGTCAAGTCGCAGTTAAGCACCTCACATATCTTGTCCAACTGTTCAAGGCTGACACGATCCGTGATCTCGTGATACAGGTCGCTAATCGTGTTGGGACGTATGCCGGTTTTACGCGCGAGGTCTGCCTGCGTCCACCTCAGTTCACCAAGCCGGGTAGACAGTAAAATCCTAATCATAGCCAGTCTCCTTTACGATAGATTCTACCAGAGACTGTCACGTATTTCATGAAATTGTTAAATTATATCGCATTTCGATATAAAAATGCATAGAAAAACCGCCACATGGACATCTCGTGGCGGTTTTTTCCTTATTTGCCCATCAGCAATTCCAATGGACAAGCCATGACAAACACCCCGCCGACCATCGTAATTGTCGGCGCTGGGTTCGCCTGGCGCTCTTTTGGTGGAGATGGCGGGAATCGAACCCGCGTCCGAAAAAAGATTACCAAGGCTTTCTACGAGCGTAGCTTTTGTTTTAACATTCCCTCTGCCCGGCGCCCAAAAGCAGGCTCCGGGTTTTAGTAGCCTTTTGGGTCATGACAAGGGCGAAAGGCGGCGCCCTCGTTCACGTTCACCGCTCATCGGCGCTCTTAGCCCGGCCGCGGTACTCCAGGTAAGAACGGCTGCTTATTTAAGCAGCAACAGCAACAGAATTGTTGTCGTTTAATTTTAAGGTTTGCGGTTTTATAGCGGTCCGCGCCGCTGCTCGCTTACCAGGGCTTTCCTTCCCCGTCGAAACCTTTACATCCCCATTTCTAGCGGCATAACGCCATAATTTTACTACTTATACTATACACGAAATTTCCTCTAATTGCAAGAGGGATTTTTGAAAAAACCTCAAGCGGCGGATGTCATAATTGTTTTAGACACTTTGAGAAAGGCATCTAAAACAATTTTTTATTTACAGGCAGTGTGAGAGGCAGACAAAACCAACAGAAAACGGATTGCACAGAAAGATCTGTTTCAGGCTGGCAGGTGAACATCCCACACAGGGGTAAAACTTTCGAAATTTGGGGCAGGGACTAAGTTTGCGGAGGGAATCGCAGGATTGTTTTAGACACTTTCTGGAAAGGGAGAGGGAGGGTATGAAGCAGTATTTCATGGAGTACGAGAGCGACAGGAAGGTATGCGGCGGGTATTCCCACGTCTGGGGTTTCGCCAGCAGCATTAAAACTGCGAAAGGGTATATCGCCAGGTGCAGAAAGCGGGAGGCGGGGCACAATCCCCGGAATTTTCGTGTTTATGACGCCCGGGCGGACTGCCCGGAGGGAGAACATGTCCCCTGCGTGTACCGTGAAGCGTGACGAAAGGAGGCTCCATGGCAAAATCATTTAAAGAACTGACGGAGGAAGAACGGCAGAGACAGCAGCGCCGCCAGGAGATCGCCCGGCTTTGGGCAGAAGGGGAAAGCTGCCGGGCCATCGGGGAGCGGTTCGGCCTGACCCGTCAGGCTGTTCATGACATCCTGCGTCGGATGGAGGACGGGCCAGTCACCCCAGGCTTTGCCCAGCTTGTGCGGAGGTGGCCCTATCCCAACGCCGCAAACTGGGTATTAGGGAGCGGCTACACTTCCATTGCGGAGCTGGCCCGGGAGACAGGGATTCCGGACAACACCCTGCGGAGCGTCCTGCGGGGGAACACCTTCCCGAAACCAGAGACTGTACAGCCCCTTCTGGCGCTTTCGGGCATGGATTTTAAGGATTTTTTTCACAATCCCGCTTCCCCTCCTCCCTCTCCGGAGGAGCTGGCGCGGCAAAAGGCGGAGCGGGAGCAGGCCCGAAAGGAGCGGCGCAAAACGTACCTGCGGGACTACTATCAGAAAAACCAGGAACGCATCAGGGCCAGGGCGCGGGAGTGGAACCGGGCGCACCCGGCGAACACGCCGGAGGCAAAAGCCGCCCGGGCCGAGTATGACAAGGCCTATAACGCCGCCAACCAGGAGCAGCGGGCGGCGTACCGCAGGGCATACTATCGGGCCAACCCAGAACTGTACGCCCGGAAAAGGAAGCCCCGGACAGAACTGCCCCATCAATTGACACTGGAGGGAAAAGAGCATGAGTAAGGTAATCGCGGTCTGCAATCAAAAGGGCGGGGTGGGAAAAACCGTCACCACTGTAAATCTGGGTATCGGGCTGGCAAAAAAGGGCAGGCGCGTCCTACTAATCGACATGGACGCACAGGGATCTTTAACAGCCAGCCTGGGATACCAGCAGCCTGACCAGATGGAGGAAACTGTCTCCACCATCCTGGGGAAAATCATTCAGGATGTGCCTCTGACGCCCGGCGAGGGCATCCTGCGCCATGCCGAGGGGGTTGACCTGCTGCCCGCCAACATCGAGCTTTCCGGGCTGGAGGTGACGCTGGTGAACACCATGAGCCGGGAAACCGTGCTGCGGGAGTACCTGAAAACCGTCCGTAATCAATACGACGTAATTCTGCTGGACTGCTGCCCGTCCCTTGGAATG
>NZ_QWLE01000107.1:0-4247 GCF_009917365.1 Neglectibacter sp. X4
TCAAGTAAGGTTTCAACTCACCTAAATTTTACAGTTCCCAAAAAGAGAGGGCGCAGGGCAACCTGCGTCCTTTCTTTGCAACGTGATGAAACGCAATCGCGATGCGATAGCGTTTGCACATAAGACGCAAGGGACAGAGTGCTGTTTTTTCGCCGCATGAAAACGCAAATATTACATTTGCGTTTTGCCATGCGCTTACGGGAGTGCCCGCGTGCTGAGGGTGCTCCCGTCCTATTTCCCCCAAAAGAGAAAAATAAAAACGGCAGGGAACCGGGTGGATTGCGCTGTGATTCTCTGCCATGTGGTGCGTCTCAAAAGTTTTTGGGTTTCCAAAGGGGATTTTTGAAAAAATCCCCTTTGGCCGCCGGAGGCAGCAAAAGGGAGTGCGTTTCCGCGCTCCCTTTCGCTTCGGGCTTTGTAAAATTTAGGTGAGTTGAAATACCTTATTTCTTAATCTTCAAGGAGTCCACCATAACCTTTGCTGTCTCAGCGCGGGTGATCTTCTGCTGGGGATTGAAGCGGTTAGCCTCATCGCCATTGAAGACGCCAGCCTTCTGGCAGGCTGCCACGTAGGGCACTGCCCAAGTCTGAATCCGGGCGTTGTCTGCGAAAGTGGTGGTGCCGGTCACTTCCAGCTTGAGGGCAACCGCCAGAATCTTAGCGGCTTCCTCGCGGGTGATGTTCTGCTGGGGACGGAAAGTCATGTCCTCATAACCGCTCAGAATCTTGTTGGCTGCGCAGTAGGCAACAGCGTTCTTAGCATACTCAGAGATTTTGTCGCTGTCAGTGTAAGGGATAGTCAGCTTGTCGTCCACAGCCACACCCAGCATACGCACAGTCATAACAGCAAAGTCCTGGCGGGTGATGTTGGTGTAAGGCCCGAACTTGTTGTCGCCAATGCCCAATACAATGCCTTCCTCGACTGCCTTGTTCACATAGCTATAGAACCAGTCGGTGGACTTCACATCAGTAAAGCCAGTGGCAGTCTTGGTGGTCAGCTTATAGGTGTTGTTGTTTGTGCCGCTCTCAGAAGTGACCTTGATGGTCAGGGGGCTGTTCAGGTTGTAGTTCTTATCGGGGCTGTAGGCCACGCCGTTAATAAGAATCTTAGCCATACGGGAAGCCTTGATATCCAGCTTCTGAGATTTCAGGTCAGTGCCGACAGGCAGGGTGAGGGAGATGTCTGTGCCGGTGATGCTGGCAGAAGTGCCTGCAGCCTTCAGGGAGGTGATCTCAGCGCCCTGCTGCACAGTGGACACCGTAACCCTTACGGTGTAGCGGCTGGTAAAGTCGCCCTTCTCGTTTGTCACCAGCAGAGTGCCCTTGCTGATGCTGCCAACACGTGCCGCAGTAAGGGGATTATTGTTAGAATCTTGCAGAACACCAACAGCCGTCACAGTGAACTGTGTGCAATCCACGGTCTCCTTAGAGCCTAAGTCAGACTTCATTTGCAGCTTGGGATCGTTCACATCATCCTCAAAGGTGACAGAAGCCAGCTTGGAAGTGGCGAAATTCAGGGAGAATGTCTTTGTCCCGTTTGCATAGCTGTTGGGCACGTCAATGTCGATAATCCGGGCAGTCTTGTCAAAGTTCACTTCCACATTGGAATCCAGGGTGGACTCCATGCTCAGCAGTTCATGGCCGGTTTCGGCTTCGGCGCGGGTAGCATACAGGTAATACTTTGTAGCCAGCTTGTCGTCAACCAGCGTTTTCATTTCTGCGTCCCACAAAACGCCGTCACTGTAAGTGCTGTCGACCCAGCCCTTTTCGCTTACAACCCAAATCTCGGCAGCCTTCGTGGTGTCGATGGTGCGGGTGTCAGCGTTATAGGCTGTCAGCCATTTTTTCAGACCATCAGTGGTGCTGCCAACAGGCAGTGTAAGGTTTGTGCCTACATTATCAGACTGGTTGCCATAGTATTTAGGATCCAGCTTGAAGAAAGCCTTGCTGTCATCGGCAGCGCCGGAAGCCGGGTTAATCAAAACCACAGCGCCGTCATAGGTCTTGAAGTTCAGGCCGTAAAGCACACGGGAACTTAAAGGAGAGTAGGAATGAGGAACCTTCAGTTCCAGGGTGTTTACAGAGAACTTGCCCTGATCGTTGGCAGTGCCGGGAGTCATGGTAAAGGTGTTGTCAGCCGTTACACTGCTGTACTTGCTTTGATCTGTCACCTCGCTGGCGCCATTGAACACGCGGCCTGTGCGGGCAGTGGCCTTGTCAGCAATCAGCTTGACGATATAAGTGTTGTTCTGCTTGTCAGCAGGGAGATTTGTGTTGCGGACAGTAATTTTGACAGGAGTAAATCCAGTCAACTGGAACAGGTTCTTGGTGTTCCACTGAACAGACACTCTGGGGTCGCTAGAACCGTTGTTAAGAGTATTTGCTATGTCGGTGTCATTTGTCCAGGGGCCTATTTTAAGACCGCGCTCAGCAAATAAATCCACTTGCTTTTCAGCTTCGTCCGGGTCAGAGGGGTCCTGATAAACCTTAATGTCAGCGCCAGTGCTGGCAAGGGCGAACACTTCCACATCCTTCAGATTGTTCTCCAGCATCCAGGTGTAGGGAACTTTAATTTCCACCACTGTAGCATTGTCATTTTCAGCCCTATACTGGCTGGTGATAGCGGCCCTTACCGTGTTGCCGGCTGCGTCTTTGCCCTTGAGGACAAGTTCCTGCAGGATAGCCTTTTCTTCTGCAGCCTTCTTAAAGACAACAGGATATTCCTTTATCGTGTGGCCATCTTCAGAGGTAACACGAATACGTACAGTCTTGTTCTTGTCAACGTTGGTTTCCAGAATGGTAACAGGAGAAAGTTTCTGCTTGCCAGTAGTGCCAATCTGGACGGTCAGCTTGTCTTCCACAACACTTACAGTAGCGCCAAGAGAGCCTTCCAGCAACAGTTTGCCCTGATTTTTATAGGTAGTAGCGGCAAAGCTCTTGGGCAGTTCCACAGTGGTGGTGCCGCTCTGGGCCAGCTCATACTCGTTGCTATACTGTACAGAATTGTCAAGTCCCTGCACCTGAATTTTGGTCAGCTTGGCTTCAGCGTTCTTGGAAACATCCTTCACAGTGAGAAGAACCTTTTTAGCGTTGGTATAGAGGCCGGAATTGTAATCTGTAGTGGCATAGTTTTTCCGAACCAGCCTGATAATCGCGCTACCAGCATCTATCAATTGACCGCCGGTTATAATTCCAGAGCCGTCTGCAAGATAGCCATGGTCGGAATCGTTATCCAACTGAGGGAAAGTCATGCCGCTTGTCAGAGGACGGTTTTCAGAGTTAATCTTCACAACACCCTTGGAAATAGTGTCGCCCAGGGTGAAGGTGGGCTTAATGCGGGTGCTCTTGCCGGTGCCAGTGCCAAAGGGCATGGTAACGGTAATGTAGGGCTTGGCAATGCCGCCTCCAGTGACGTTCGTGCCGATTTCAACAGATTCCTGGCCCTCAATTTCAAAGCTGGAGAAACCAGGCTGCCACTTCACCTTCACATCATAATTCTGAATCTGCCCAGCAACCTCAACGGTAGCAACGCCCACAGTAACAGACTTGCCGTCAGCGTAGTTGCCTGCGAATCCAGTTTTCGCTGTGAATGTTACGGTTGCACTGCTGTTAGCAGGCTCGAAAACCTCAGCAGCTTTCGGTGTGGTCGTATTGTCCATATCAGTTAGCAGTTCATTGGGGATATCCGTGCCAAAGGGCAGGGTAACCAGCACAGTGCCTGCAGTGATATCGAAAGCACTGGGATCATAAATTTTTTCATCACTGCTACTAGTAGTAGGATCGTTTTCATCGGTCAGGTTCACACGGTTAATGCCGGTGTCAGTGTTAGGTGCGTCGGGGGAGTTGTCGATGGTCAGGGTGTAATCGCCCAACTTCTGGCGGATGCCGTCACCATCTTTGTCATCACCGCGCCACTCCAGCTTGATGGTGTAGATGTTGCCGCTCTTGGTGGCCCAGTAATTCAGATCGAAGACAGTGCTTGAACTGCCTTCGTTCTGCAATTCCATTTCATCGCCACTGCCAGGGGCAATCATCACCATGACGCTCTCGTCCAGTGTGTAGTTTGTGCCCAGATACACCGCAGACGGGTCAATTTCCCGCTTGACGGAGTAGCTGTTGCCTTCCGCATATACCTCTTCGTGATCTACGAAGATCGAAGGAGGTGTATCGGCAGCAGCAGCGCTGAGCGGAATCATTGCGGCAATCATAAGAACAGCCAAGACAGCCGCAAGTGATTTCTTCAGAAA
>NZ_QWLE01000108.1:0-4045 GCF_009917365.1 Neglectibacter sp. X4
TCTCCTGATCCGCTGCAATCCTCAGCAGGGCGACTATAACTTCTACTGCTTCTGCTATGTCTCCAAATGGCTGGATCAGCACATCGAGGAAGCCCGCAAGGATATTCGTTTCATTGACAGCGGCTACAATGAGCTTTTCAGGCTTCCCGATGGAGAGCAGATTACAGTTACTCTGTCTACTGATGAGAAGCTGGATAGAACCTGCCGCTATATTGATGAAACCCATCTTGAAGTGGGGCGCAGCATTTATCATATCTGCGAGTTTGCGGAGCGCATGGAACGCAACGGGAACACATATGCGCCAAAGGAGCCGCCGCTACCGCCAAAGTGTTTGACGCTTCTGCCCTCAAGCGGGGACATCATCGAAGTCACTCGTTATGAAAAGGGATATAGACCTATCCGAAAAAGAGAAGCCTTTGAAACACAGGGTGGGAGAGAGCTGTTTGTGGATACCTCAAACAAGAGAATGGGTGTGACAAAGGCTCAGGAAGCCGCTATGCTGGCAGGCTCCCTGTTTGGCTGGGATACCCCTGCCGCAAGACCGAAGAACTATGATGAAAACGGAAAGGCAATCAAGCAGAAAGACCGAGAACGATAAAGGAGGTGTACGCCGATGGCTCGAAAGTATGACCTTATTTCGGAGATCTACAACCGAACCGCAAAAAGGGTGTCTGGCAACCCTGAGAGTTGGCAGCAGTTTTTGAACTCTGCTTGCAGGAACTTCAAGCTCCGTTTCGATGAGCAGCTTCTGATCTTTGCCCAGCGTCCTGATGCTACTGCCGTTCTGGAAATTGAGCGGTGGAACGAGGGCTTTGGCAGATGGGTAAACAGAGGAGCAAGGGGCATTGCTGTTTTTGAGGACAGCGACCGCAGCCGCCAGCGACTCAAGCACTATTTCGATATTTCCGATACGCATCCCAGCGGGTATTCCCGCCCTGTCCCTATCTGGCAGATGAAGCCAGAGTATGAAGCTGAGGTCATCGAGACCTTGGAGAGTACCTTCGGGACTCTTACCGAAAAGGACACTCTGGAAGCCGCCATTCTGAGCGCTGCAAAAAACGCCGTTGAGGACAATATTCCTGATTATGTGGGAGATCTGCTTTATACGGTGGAAAACAGCTTTCTGGAGGAGCTGGACGAGGATATGGTGGCGGCGATGTACCGAAAAGTGGTTCGGAACAGCGTCGCCTATATGCTGATGAGCCGTCTGGGACTTGACACCGGAGACTACTTTGAACGCAGCGGTTTTGAAGATATTATCAACTTCAATACGGGAGATACCCTGAACGCTCTTGGGTTTGCCACCAGCGATATAGCGGAGATGGCGCTGACGGAGATTGCCCGAACCATCCATGCGTTGGACAAGGAAAATCGCATAATTGCGGGACGAGAGCAGGGCGGCTACAATGAAGCTGCAACAATTTCAGAAGAAAGGGGTTCTGAACATGAACGAAATCACTTACACGAGACAGGGGGACTACGAGCTTCCGAACCTGACGCTGCCGGAGCAGCCGGAGGTGTCGCTGGGCAGGTACGCCAATCTGAGAAGAAAGTACCTGAAGGAGCATCATCGAGTCCTGTACTACAATCTGCTGACGCAGGGGAAGCTCACAGAACATCTGGCAGAAGTTCAGCGCAGAGCGATTTCGATGGAGGAGAAGCTCGTTTTCCAGATGAGAGAGAAGCAGGGCGTGACGGAGAGCCTGAAAGAGGCGGATTTTCTGGCTTGGGTGAGGAAGATGAACAATCTGAGGAACGCAGCGCAGGAGATCATATTGGAGGAAGTGGTCTACGCCTAAACTGGCATGAGCGTTCTGACGAGGACAAGAGTATTCCTTTCCTCGGTTCTGACTATGATGTGAATGCCATTCTGCTGGCAACACCGCACCTGAAAAAATCTAAGGCGCTCATTCGTGACTTTCTCGAAAGTCAGCCGGACGACCATGCCCGAACAGAGTTCATCAAGGAGTGCTTCAATAACGACTATACCGAGGTAATCCTTGATGACGGGCGCAGAATGGGCTATAAGACCTATGAGAATGTGCTGCATCTGTGGGAGGGCAGTTATCTGAGCCGCACGAAACAGGCATACTATGATTGGGGTGTAGTTGCCGCCCACTTTGAGGGATTGAGACTTTTGGGAGAGCTTCAGGACAACATGAAACCACTCCCGTCTATGGAAGGACAACAGGAATTGATTGCTTCGGCAGAGGAGAAATCCTCTGCCTTTTCCTTTTCACAGGAGATCATCGACGCTGTTCTCACTCGTGGGAGCGGTGTCTCTGAGGGGAAAATGCGAATCTATGAGCAGTTTCAAAAGAGCCTGTCCGCAAAGGAAAATGTCGATTTTCTCAAAGATGAGTACGGTTGGGGCGGCTCCTATCCCGTCATAGTTGGTACTGGAATTGACGAGCAGCACGATGGCAAGGGAATCACCCTGCAAAGAGGCTTCGGGGAGAACAATCCCCGCATTACCCTGAACTGGAATAAGGTCGAAAAGCGTATAGCCGAGCTGATCCGCATGGATAGATACCTGAACCCCAAGGAAGTGGAGCTTTACCCTGCGTGGCTTGCCAAGCAGGAAGAACGCAGGCAGGAGCAGCAGGAGCGTCAAGCCGTTCGTGAGGTTTTGGACACAGCGCCACCGGCAAAGGAGCCTGATGAAGCTACTCACTACGAGTACCATCTGGGCGACAAGGTTTACTTCGGCGCTGATGAGTTTGAAATCCTGTCGCTGGCTGGTGACAGGGTTTTGCTTTATGACACCAAGTTTCCCCTGTTCCAGCGAGAGGAGACAAGAGCCGATTTTGAGCGAAAGGTGCAGGAGAACCCCCTTAACGACCATTTGAAGGTGCGAGACAGTGAAAGTTTAACCGTACCATCGGGCGTACAGAAAGAAGAGAGTTCAGAAATCAATGACCGTTTCCATGTAGTGGAGCTGGACAGGGGTTATCAGACCGCCTATGGCATCTGGGACGATGAACAGGAGGCTCAATATGTAGATGATGAGGGCGTCAGCGAGGAGTTCCTGAGCGAGTGGGAAGCCAATGCCTATGCAGAGAGGCTCAATACCGCTTGGAGGGAGCAGCCTGTTCAGGAAAAGCCCTCTCAGATTCAGGAATACGACCGGATAAAGGTAGAGAATCTCACCAGTGTTCTGTTGTACCAGAGCGGCGAAACCTTTGTGGCTTATCACGAGGACGCAAGAGTGCTTGGGGACTGTCTGGGGATTGCTCCGTCAACACAGGAGTTGGCAGAAACCTTAGAAGCTCCCATACAGATTCCAAGCGACCGCTTGCAGCTTTTCATCAACCTGTTAAATGACAGGGGCATTGATGTAGCTGTTTCGACCATTGAGGACGGGGAGCGGGTTACAAGAAACATCATTTCCACCAGTAAAGATGACCCCGTAGAGTCTCAGCCGGTGGGAAGGATTGAGTATCTCGGTTCAAACGGTGAGGTTGGGGAGAGCATCGAATACACCAACGAGTATTCATTCCTGAAAGACATTAAGGAGGAAAACTTCTACGGCTCCCCGATGAGCATAGTGCTTTATCGAAACAGGAGCGGGGAGACAATTTCTCAGGACTTCCTTTCCCAGCTTGACCCGCCGCCGCAGGGATTTAAGGTTGAGGACTTTGTTCCGAATCCTGAGCGACTGATGGAGCAGGCAAAGAACCTGATTAACAATTTTTGCGTTGATGAGTACAGCTCAGAGGCTGACTTTTCAGATCTGACGAGAGTAGGAATTGCCTACACGACCATTACAGACAAGGAGCTGGAGGTTCAGGTCGAGGTTGATCTTGTCCACTTCCAAATCAAAACCTTAGTTGAAAATCAGGTCGTGCGCTTTACGGAGTTCAAGAGCCTTGAGGATATGGTGGAGCATGGCTTGACCGGACTGAGCTTTGATGACCTTGTATCTGTACCGGATAGGCTGCTTACCCACTTTCTTGAGGAAGAACCACAAGAGCCGGACGAGTTTGAGGACATCGACCCTGAGCTTATCCGTATGCAGCTTGAGAGCGATGAACCAAGCCCCTTT
>NZ_QWLE01000109.1:0-4024 GCF_009917365.1 Neglectibacter sp. X4
CATCAAATATGGGGGGATGAATATTTCAGTAAAAGCAATAACACCATTACTGTTCATATTCGGCATCTTCGTGAGAAAATGGGAGATTCATTTGAAGCCACAATATATAAAAACAGTCTGGGGGTGTGGATACAAAATTGAAAATTAAGATTTCAAGTTTGACATGACCCCGTTTACCATAGACAACTGCATCCCAGATAATAAATGCGGCAGCATTGTGGGAAAGGTCGTTGTCATCAATGCCGAGGTCAACCGCCATGAATACCGACATTCTGCCTACCAGCTTGTACTGGCGGACGGCGGTCACGGAGCGTTGGGCGGCAGGGGGCAGGCGGTGTTCGGCACTTCCCTTGCGGATGGAAAGCACGCCCGATGGGAACGGTGCGACGTGCTTGGGGAAATCAAGTCAGAGAAGATGCCTGAATGGGCAAAAGAAGCCCTCGCAAAAATCAAGGAACAGGAAAAAATAAAAAAATCAAAGAGCAGGGAGGAACGCTGATGGAGGTACGGGCTTTGACACAATCCGAACAGAAATGTGCCGCACTGATTAAAGTGATGGAGCTTAAGAACAAACTTACGGATATGGAGATGCAGTCGGTCTACTTCAGTGGCTGCTATGACAGCGTGGGGTATCTGAAAAAGGCAGGGATTTTATAACGGACTGACCGAGAAAAGGGCGGTGTTGGCATGGAGCTGATGCCGTCTTTTACATAGCCGAGAGGTAGAAATTGTTAAGAATTTGATATATAATAGAAAAAATAAAAAATGAGGTAGTATTGATGATGGAGGTTTGTAATGAAAATATTTATTAGTCATTCTAGTCGAGATAGAGATATGTGTATAAAACTTTGTGATATATTGATGGAAAAAGGACATATAGTTTTTGATGCCTCTGTTAATAATTTTGATGTAGGAAAAAATATTTTTGAAGTAATAAAAACTGAGTTAAGTGATGCCGATGTTTTTATTGCTATTATTACAGAGAATTTTGTAAATTCATCATGGGCACAAGCAGAATTGAGTTCTGTAATGTTTAGTACCGATAGTATTCATATCCTTCCGGTTGTAGTTGGTGATGTATTTGTACCTGATTTTTTGAGGGGGATTACATTTATAAAAGTTAATGACCCAGAGGAGGTTACAGAAGCTGTACTAAAGGGTATTTCACAATTAAGTGTTGATAAGGAGAGTTCTACTCTTCTTCAAAAGCGAGATGCAGTACCATCAAGAAAAAATGACCTTGAGGAAAAAATCGGTTTATTGAAAGAAGCTTTAATTGATAATCAGCTTACGTTGGTATGTGGAGCAGGGATTTCAAGAGATTCTTCTATACCTGATTGGAATGAACTCTTGGTTAATATCCTTAATGAAGCTTTCTTTAAAGAAAATTTGAATATTCCACAATCTAAAGTTTTAGCAGAGGATTTGATTTCACTAATGCCACAATCAAATTTAATTTTAGGGAAATATTTAAGATTGGTATTAAAAGATGATTTTGAGAAAGTAGTACAAAAACATTTATACTCATATTACAATCAAGACCGAGATTTTGAATCATCAATGATGGTGCAAGGTCAAGAAATAATTAATTATGCTTTAGAAACAAATATGATGAAAGCAATCGTTGAACTTGCTCGTCCTAAGAGGAGAGGAAAATGTTTAGAATCAATAATTACTTTTAATTTTGATGATTTGATAGAATGTGAATTATCAAAAAATAATATTGAATATTGTCCTATATGGAAAGAGGGGCAAATATATGGAATGGATGCTTTGCCTATTTTTCATGTACACGGATTTTTACCAAATCAAAGAGAAATAGACAGTCCCAATTTGGTTTTTAGTGAGGAAGCATATCATTCACAATTTATTGACCCATATAGTTGGTCAAATCTAATTCAATTAAACACATTCTCTGCAAATATATGTTTGTTTGTAGGTTTAAGTTTATCCGACCCCAATTTAAGACGATTATTAGATATATCGTGGAGAAGAAATCAAAGATGCAAGCATTATATTATTATGAGAAAAGCACCTCAAAAAAATAGAACGAACGAAATTGCTACCATGCTTTTTGAACAAGATGCAAATTCACTCGGATTAAATGTTATTTGGTGTTCCGATTTTTCAGAAATACCGATTGTATTATCCAGTATTACAACATGATGATGTATATTACATAATATGAAATAAAGAGAGGACAATGTTTTTATGACCATTGAATTTATGTTTAATAATATCAAGAATATTGAATTGATATATTTGATAGAAGAAACGTATGATGAAGATTTTGGCGATAGTATTAAAGAGGAACAATACTTAGGGACAGATTATTGCAAAAATATTATGAATAAGCTCCAAGCACATTTCTCAGAGATAAAGAATTGTATATATAAGGGGCAGACTGAACGGATTGCTCATGAGGAATATAATGTTGAAGTAGCAGGCGTGATATATTCTGTATCATTTACTATTGATACTTTTAATGATAAGGCTCAAACACAATTAGGAATTTACATATTTTCCCCGACAGATACTAATGAATATGATATTTTTTTGGAAAAACTAAAAGTATATTTGAAAGAAATATTATTGAAAGAATGGGAAATATGTACTTGGATTATTGACGAACAATCAGAATATTTAGGGATGCAGTTATATCCGTTAATATTTAAAGCAGAAAATAAAATGAGAGCTTTTGTCAATAAGGTTATGACACATAAGTTTGGATTTAAGTGGATGGAACTAATAGGATTGGAAGATATAATAAAAGGATATCAAAGAAGTAATGTAGATTTTAAAAGAGAAGTTCCCGAATTCAACAATATTAATAACTATTTAATCTGTTCAACGGCTGAATCTTTAGCAAAGTTGATGTTGAAATCAAATGATAATGATGACCGCCCCTACGGATACGCTGCTGTATAAAGCGGTACTTGCCACTTTATCCGCATTTTCCTTATCCCCACGACCTAACAATCGGGAAATGTAAGAAGCCGCACCGTTTCCGAACAGCAGACCCAAACCGACAACGACCTGTCCGAGCGGATAGACCACGGAGATTGCCCCCATCTGGCTCTCCCCTAGCCCGCCGACAAAATAAGCGTCAACAAGGTTGTAGAAAGCATTTACCAACATGCCAATCATTGTTGGGATGCCCATTGCTAAAAGTGCTTTTGGTATGGATGTGCTGCCGAGCAGCTCCATCTTTTTGCTTTGACTGTTCATTTTGAACTCCTTTCTCTTGACAAATAATGTTATTTATACTACTATAAAATATAGTATTTGCATTGCGGAGATTATAATACTATAATTTATAGTAGTTGTCAATAGAAAAAGACCTGCTAAGTTTTGTCAAGGGAAAAATCAAGAATTTTGAACAGATGAAAAAGGCACACAAAACCAAGCCGCAGTGCATCTCAAAAAAGAAAAGGCGGCTGGCCACTGTTACAAAGCAGGGGTTTAGGTGTGCTCTAAAGATTCCAAGTAAGCTTTTACCTTGGCGTAGTAGATGCGCAGGAACTTGTTAGCAGAGGCCATCATGTAGACACGATAAGCTATCCTTAACGACAAGGAGGTAAAAGGATGGAATGGTTGAAAAAGCTTGGAAAAGCCATTGATTACATAGAAGATAATCTGGATAAGGAAATATCGTATGATGAAGCAGCCCGCATTGCGTGTTGTTCCCCCTATTATTTCCAGCGTGTTTTTTCCTATGTTTCGGGTGTGTCGTTGGCGGAATACATACGCCGCCGAAAAATGACGCAGGCGGCATTTGAATTGCAACGGGCAGACAGCAGGGTAATAGACGTTGCATTAAAATATGGATATTCCTCTCCGACTTCTTTTAATCGGGCTTTTCAAAATGTTCATGGCATCACGCCAACAGCAGCTAAGCTAGGGGAAAGCGTCCTGCAAGCATATCCGTCAATTCAGTTTAAGATTGAAAGGCACTGTAAAGCAAAAATGAAAAGAAAAGACCCGAAAATCAGCGAAAAACTCTACGCAACGAGGAAAAGCTCAC
>NZ_QWLE01000110.1:0-4007 GCF_009917365.1 Neglectibacter sp. X4
GCTGTCTATGGCTTCCGACGCAGCGAGGTGCTGGGCCTGAAGTGGGAGCATATCGACTTTGAGAACCGCACCATAACAGTCACGGAGACGCTACAGCAGGGCGTGGACGGCGATTATGTGGACACGCCCAAGACCAACAGCAGCTATCGTACCTTACCCATGACAGACAGCGTGTACAAGCTCTTAAAGGGGCAGAAACACCGCCAGGAGCGCCTGCAAGGGGCCTTGGGCGCGGGGTACATACAGAATGATTATGTGTGCACTTGGCCCGATGGAAACGTGATCTCGCCAAATTACCTAACCCGGACTTTCCACAACGTCATCGCCAAAAGCAGCCTGCCGAATATCCGCCTGCATGACCTCCGTCACCCGTATGTCAAGCACAAGACAAAAAGTTTTTTAAGAAATTCCAGAGTTTTTAAGGCCGATTTTTGCGCCCCATCACATTCCCTCTGTACAGAAGTCTTTCATTTTCCAGACAATATCAACCTGATTTCCGGGGTGAATATCCACACGTTCAATCAGTGCGTCAGCCATGGCGGTATTTAATCCGCTGGCGGCTGAAATTTCCTGCGCCAGTTCCAGTCTGGCGTTTTTTGTTTTTACGTCCATTTTCGCTTGGGCGATTTCAGCGGAGAGTGCGCCCTGGACTTGCCGCAGCCGTTCCAGTTCCGCATCCACATCGGCTTTCTGTGCCTTGTAGTCCTCCAGGGTAATCTCTTTTAGTAAAACCTGCTCATATAGCACCCGTTTCCGGTCAAGACAGCTTTCTACGCGCTGGCTGTATTCCGTATGCGTTGCAATCTTAGTATCCAGCAGGCTGGCATTTGAAAGGTTCTCCACGTTCAAAATCACCTGCGCCTGCCTGGAAATAATCTCATAGAGGATTGCTTCCAAGTCCTTTTCAGCAATCCGCAGGCCGTGGCAGGCAGCAGACTGATCCACCTCTGTATGCTTGCAGACAAAGAAATGGCTTTTACTTGGATTGCGCGGCATTGCGTGTCCGCAGCAGCCGCAAAAGACCTTGCCGCGCAGGGGGTACAGATGGACGTTTTTCTTTATGCAGCGTTTTTTCGGCTTTAATTCCTGCACCCGCTGGAACAGCTCTTTGCTGATAATAGCCGGATGGTGGTCGGGAATCCTGAACCATTCGCTTTCATCACGGTTCCGTACCCGGCTGCTCCCCACCTCGACCACCTGTTTCCTGCCCATGACATAAGTGCCAATGTAGCGTTCATCCAGCAAGATGTTCCGAATGGTCGATCTCTGCCAAATCTGATGGGTTCTGGAAACATCGTGAATCGTTCTTCCCTTGGATGCTTTGTATTCGCCTGGTGTGGGGATTTTGCGCTCGTACAGTTCCTGAATGATTTCGCTGGAAGTACAGCCGCGCCCTGCCAGTTCAAAGATAAGCCGGACATTGGGGGCTGTTTCCTCATCCGGCTCCATGCGCCCGTCCGCGCCTTTCTGGTAGCCGTAGGGACATAATACGCTCTGGTATTCTCCCCGCCGGAATTTCACATACTTGGCGGTTTTGTACTTGATGGAGAGGTCACGGCTGTAAAATTCGCTGATCAGGTACTGAAACGCCACATTGATACCGCCCGTGTCGCCATGTAGCATATCGCTGTCAAAGCCGTCATTCAGGGAAATAAACCGTACCCCATACAGCGGAAAGACGCGCTCCATAAAATATCCGACCTCAATGCTGTTGCGCCCAAAACGGGTAAAGTCCTTGACGATGATGCAGTTGACCGCGCCCTCGCGTACCTTGTCCAGAAGTTCCTGCACGGCGGGCCGTTCAAAGTTCGTCCCGCTGTAACCGTTGTCTACAAATTCCAATACCTCCGCATGGGCGGCATCCTCCATCGCATCGGCGTACTGGTGAAGCGCCCGCTTCTGGTTCTCAATGCTGAAACTCCCCACCTTGCTGTCCTCGGAGGAAAGCCGGATATAAAGGCCAATCACATAGGGTTTATACATCTTCCAGCACCTCCATCAGCCGCTCAAAGCCGCTCTCAAATTTGAATTTCACATGAATGTCCTCTGCGCTGTTGACGGTAACGCAGTCAATCAACTGGTTTACCAGCAGGGCGGATAAGGCGGTATCTTCGCTGACTGCCGCCAGCCGTTTGGCTATATCCGTATAGCGTTCCATTTGATTTTCCAGCGCTTTCTGCTTACTTTGAAGCTGCTGCACACGCAGGACTGCCGTTTCGATTTTCTGTGTATAGCCTGCTTTCATTTCGTGATACTCTGTGCCGGTCAGGATGCCGGTAACGAAGTTCTCATACAGGCTGGTTAAGAATACCCGGTTGCGTTCCGTTTCCTGCTGTAACTTAGAGATTTCGGCGGTCATTTCCGCCTTTTTCGCAGTGATTTTGTAATCCTGCTGTTTCAGCTTTGTGTGAGTTCCCACCACAACCTCGGCGTGTTTGCGGATAATGGCTAAAAGCGCGTCAAACAGCCTCTTTTCCGGCAGATGGGTAACACCACCCGGACAATACTGAACGCCCATCCGGTCATTGGCAATACAGCGGTAGGAGTATATCCCCCGTGACCTCTGTCGGTGTAGGTTCTTCCCGCAGCAGCCACAGAAAATACGTCCCCGGAGAATGTTCTCCGTGTAGGGGATTTTTTCCGTCCCCTGCTTTGCCGCCGCACGTTCCCGGACAGCCTGCACCCTTTCGTACAGTTCGCGGGCAATCAGCGGTTCATGGGTTCCCCGCACGACAATCCATTCAGAGCGGTCAGTGGGAACCTGCTTGTGGCCGACCGTTTTCGATTTCCCCTGCACCATATCGCCCATGTAGACTTCATCCGCTAAAATTTTGGAAACTGTCCATGTCTGCCATTTTCCGCTGCCCATGAGCCGCTTATTGGTAATCAGGCCGGTTTGAGCCAGATAGTGACCGGGCGTAGGATAGCCGCTTTGATTGAGCCGTTTTACCACCTCATTGAGCGATATGCCGTCAACCGTCCACTGGAAAATCTGCCGGACGATGGGGGCGGTATCTTCATTGACAAGCAGCTTGTGGCAGTTATCCGGCGCTTTTTTATAGCCAAAGGGCGGACGCGCCCCCACAAACTCCCCGTCCTGCATCGCCTGCCGCTGCTGGGCTTTTACCTTTTTGCTGATGTCGGCGGCATAAGCTTCATTTATCATATTTTTCAAGGGCACAATCAGATGGCTGCCGCTGTTTTCCTTGTTTTCGCTGTCAAACTGGTCGTTGACTGCAATAAACCGAACCTGATGCAGCGGGAAATACTTTTCGATATAGTAGCCGCTGTCAATCGCGTTCCGCCCCAGCCGGGAAAGGTCTTTGACGACCACGCAGTTGATTCTGCCGTGCTCCACATCGTCCAGCATCCGCTGAAAGGCTTCGCGCTCAAAGGTGCGCCCCGTTGTGCCGTTGTCGGTGTAAACCGCCACGATTTCAAGATCCGGGCACAGGGCAAGATAGGCTTCCATGATCTGCTGCTGGGTTTCCAGCGAATCGCCGCGCCTGCCGTTAAATTCCACGGACAAACGGATATAGAGGGCCGCTTTCCAGACTTTCATGGTCATGACTTCCTCCTGGGTGAAGTAGAGGAACACGCGCCCGTTATCGTCCAGCCAGCCATTGCGGGCAGACAGCCCCATGCGGTCAAGCAGCAGGCCATACAGCACCTTTGCTTCCAGCGACACGCCTTTGTAGCGGCGGTCGGTCAATAGGATTTTGGGGATACGGTAGAAGCTGTACTGGTCGGCTTCATTCCCGTAGTAGTAATTCAGATTCAAAGTTTCCGGCATTTTGAAAGCCTCCTGTCTAAATGAAAAAAGCCCTGGCGATCTACGTCACCAGGGCAGAGTTATCTATAAACAAAAAAGCCGCACAGTAGCTGAACATCCGTCAGTTACTGTGCGGCTGATATGAATTAAAATCGGTATTACCGGGTTGCTGCCCGTTTGTCCTTTATGTGAAATGGTTCCTTATCACCTCCCAGTCTGCCCCCACCAAAGGGCG
>NZ_QWLE01000111.1:0-3882 GCF_009917365.1 Neglectibacter sp. X4
CTTTCTTTTTGGCCTCTTTGCCTCCGGGGGCCAAAGGGGATTTTTGAAAAAATCCCCTTTGGAAACCCAAAAACTTTCAAGACGCACCAAACGGCAGAGAATCACAGCGCAATCCACTCGGTTCCCTATACTTTCACAGAGGTTTTTGAAGATTGATAAGAAAGTTGCCGAAGGCAATCTTTTGAACTTCTTTTCCTCAAAAAAGTTTCTTATCCCGCCGGAGGCAGCAAAAGCAAAAGGGGACGGATTGCTCCGTCCCCTTTCGCTTCGGGCTTTGTAAAATTTAGGTGAGTTGAAATACCTTATTTCGCGTTGTCAACCCGGACAGCAGCAGTTGCGGCTGCAGCGCGGATGGTGCTGCCCAGAGGATTGAAGGTGTTATTGCCTTCGCCCATGAGCATCTTGGCGTTCACGCAGGCGTAAACGTAATTCTTTGCCCAGCCTGCAATCTTCGCGTCGTCCGCAAAGCGGGTGCCAATCTCCACGTTCTCAACATCCAGCTTCATCACGCGGGAGATGATAACTGCCATCTCCTGGCGGCTGATGGTATCGTTGGGCCGGAAGGTGGTGTCGCCGTCTCCGGTGATGTAACCCTTGTCAGCGCAGTAGGCAATGGCTTTCAGGGTTTCGCCTGTGATGCCCTGCATATCGCTGAAGGGGTTCGTGTATTCGGCGTTCTTGTCAAAGCCGTCTACGCGGGCCATCATGGTGGCGAACTGTGCCCGGGTCACATTGGTGTGAGGCCCGAAGGTGCCGTCGCCGTTGCCGATGATGATGCCGCGGTCCACTGCGTCCATCACATAGCTGTAGAACCAGTCGCCGGGCTTCACGTCGCTGAAGCCATCGTCAATCTTCACCTCAATGGTATAGGTGTTCATGTTCTTAGCATTCTCAGAGTAAACATACACAGTCTTAGGAGCGGTGAAGTTCATCTGAGTGCCGGAAGTAACTACATCATTGGAATTGAAAGTACCAGAAGCAGTGCCAACTTTAGACAGGAATGCACCAGTGGATACACTGAAAGCAGGCTTTAACGCTGTAATTTCCGTAGCCATGGGCAGGGTGACAGTCACCTTGTTGTTGGCGTCGGGCTTGGCGGTCACGCCGTTGATGGTCACGCTGTTCAGCTTGGCCTCGGTCTTTTCCTTCTCAAATTTCACAGTCAAGGGGTATGTCATTGTATTGGCGCCATCTTCGCTTTTTACAAACACATACGCAGCAGTGTCTGTACCGTCTGTGATACCAGGGAGCGTGCTGTCAGCAGTGATTTCTGTACTGTTAGCAGTGTCAACTGTACCATCACTCTTAAGGGTCAGTTTTTTGAGAGCAGTGGTAAAATCTGTTGCATTTCCGGCTCCGTCATCCTTCTGAACTTTAATGCTTTCATAGTTGCTGCTGGACCAATCCAAGTACAGTTTTTCTACGAGGGATTTGTCCGCAATCACATCGTCATAGCCATAAGGCAGGGTCAGGGTAACGGAAGCAGGGCTTTGCTTCACAACGCCCTTAATGGTGGTCTTGGTTGTGGCGTCATATACATTGAATGCATCAAGCTTGGCGGCAGTTTTGGCGTCATCCTGCTTCACGGTCAGGGTGTAGGTAGAGTAGCCGCCGCGGCCTAACTTTTCAGCCATGTTATCTTTTGTCACATCTGTCCCCAGAGTGGCGCTCTTATCCCCGGCTGTCTTTATGCCAGCTTCGCTCACAACAACCAGCTCCAAGGGAGTGAGCTTGCCATTGGTTAGAGTCTCGCCGTCGTACAGATAGCCGTCATTAGCACCAGCAGCACTTTTTGTAATGCGGGGCAGCTTAACGAGCGTATTGTTGTTCTCTGTAAGGACTTTCAGTTCTACGAGCAGATTCGCAGTGCTATTTTTAGGATCCACATAGCACAGCTTAGCGCCTGCAGGCAGAGTAGCACTCACATAAGCGCCAGCATCATAGCCATCGGTCGTAAACTTCTTAAAAGGCACATTGACAGTCAGATCCTTAGCGCCAGAAGCGGCAAAGGCATTGTCCCCAACCTTGATATCCGCAAACTGCTGGCCAGCGGTACCATTCAAAGAAGTGACCTTGAAATCAGTTAAAGTGGCGGCAGTGCTGGGTTTGCCCTGCTCCACAGCAATATAGTAATTCTTATAGGTTTTGTCATCAATGGAAACAGTAATTGCAGCGGCAGGAGTAGTGGTGTCCACTTTTCCGTCAAATGCAGCCGGCCAGAAGTTAGCCGCCGAAGCGGTCAGCTTGGTGCCGGACGGCACCGCAATCAGGTTAGCGGAAGAGCTAGCGCCTTCCGTAAGGCTGTAGAACAGTTTCCAGTCCTTCAGTTTCGCACCAGCATTTATCTCGGTCGGTGTTCCATCTACAGTGACGGAATAGGGCAGCTTAAAGAGAATGGTACCGTCAGCCGCGATAGCGCCAGTATACTGTGTGCCATTGGGGTCTTCCAGCTTCATCTCCTTAATGGCAGGCTCTGTGTCAACAGCGGTTTTGATGTTGAGGATATAGTCCTGAACTTTTATCGTGCCAGTAGTACCGCCGTCCTCGTCACCAGCGGCTGTCACACGCAGAGTATATTTATCTTTGCTGGTGTCAAGAGCTCGATCCACATAGCTTCCTGCCATAGTAACAGGAGTGGTAATGCCGGCTTCAACAGGCAGAACAGTTGCCCCGCTGGAAGCAAGAAGGCTCACAGTAGTCCCTGTAGCACGCTTGGAAGCAGGCAGAGTGAGCGTCACAGTGTGGGCTTCTTCGTCAATCACGCCAGCATAGTTTGCCACGCGCAGGCCCTTGAGAACAGGCTCAGGATCCTTTGCAGGGGTATGAAAATTCAGAACCCAAGGTTCAGTGGCGCCTTCCGTATACTTAACATTCAGGGTGAATGTGCAGCCATTGTTTGTGGCATCAACATCCCCATTTATATTAGTAGCTGCCACGAAGTCATTCAGCTCAATTTTTTCACCGCTCTTAATGGTAACTGTGTTTCCACCTGCTGCAACAGTTTTTGTTGCGGTGATTTCAGCAGAAGCATATACGGTTTCAAACTTAGGCGTAAACTGCCACTTCTTGTTGGCATCCACTTTCGTGCCGAAAGGCATATAAATATCAATGGTTTTGTTATCAACATCAATCTTTGCGTCCTTGCGCTGGCCGTCAACAGAGAAGGTCTTAAAAGCGCTGGCGATCTGCATTTTAATGGTGTAGTTCTGGGTATGGACGCCATCCTCAGCAACTACTATAAAGGATGCTTCTTTGGTAGTTGACAGATTAATAGCGGCATTCAGTGTAAAAGCGCCCTTCTCGCCCGGAACCGGAGTGGCTCCAGTCTTTATAGTAGCGTTTTTGTCGTTCAGCACAACTTTGATTGTATTAGCTGCAACATTGGCGGTGCCATAAGGAAGTGTAATGGTGTAAGTAGTGCCGTCCACAACGGTGTTGCCATACTGTGTGGGAGTGGAAACAGACTTAACGCCGCAGTCCTCCGCGCCATTTTTAATGGTGTAGGTCACCTTGTAAGTGGCGGTGGGAGTGGTGGTTTCAGCATCGTCATACACCCGGAAGCTGGCAGCGGCATTCTCAAATTCCTCATCAGTCATTGTGAATGTCCAGGTGCCGTCAGCAGTTGTATCACGGTCTGCGTCATTGCTGCCCGTCTCGTCATCATGCTCAACATAGCCTTCGCCGTTTGCCAGCGTAACCTTAACAATGGGATTGGTGCTCGGGCTGCTGATAGCAGCAGAATACGTATCCCCGTTTAAGGTCGCGTTCTCGCCGTTAATGGTAACGACGCTAACTACGGCAGGAACGGCAGCAGCGCTGAGCGGAATCATTGCGGCAATCAAAAGAACAGCTAAGACAGCCGCAAGTGATTTCTTCAGAAAC
>NZ_QWLE01000011.1:0-73943 GCF_009917365.1 Neglectibacter sp. X4
ACCTTTTCTGCGCCAACGGATGAACCGCTGATGAACGCTGCCCCACTTCCCATAATCGGGAGGCAAATCTCGCCAGGCCGCTCCGGTTCGCAATACCCAAAACACCGCATTGATAAATCGGCGGTTATCCTGGGCGATCCCTCCCCACTGGCCTCGTTGTCCTGGCAAATGGGGTTCCAGCAACAACCACACTTGATCGCTTATGTCGTGTCTGTGATAAGAAGCATCCATCTTTTCCTCTCCTGTCTTTTTTTGATGCTTCCATTCTATCACAATTCCTCTACCTTGTGTAGACACTATTTAAGCGGATCAATTAGTAGAGACGCAAATAATTTACTTTATGTGCAAAAAGGGGAGAGAAAATGTTCCCATACTGGAAAAAACCATCAGTTGATTTTACAGTTAAGTGGCGGTTTTGGCCAAGCCCACGATATTCGTCTATACCCCACCGGTCAATATAAAGAAATGCCCGGCTAGGTTTATCACCCGGCCGGGCTAGAGAGCTTACTTCTTAAGCTCCTCGGGGACTGCAGGCTCATATGAAGCTCCAGTGGAAGCCATACCAGCACCAATATTGGCGATTGCCTCAACAAGGGAGGCAATCATGGACCAAAAAGCAGACATCTTATTTCCTCCTTTCTGTAAATTGCGGAATTATCATCATAATGGCAACAGCCATTAGGGTGAACGATATTAAAACAGGGTTAATAAACGGTAGTGGGTAAAAGAAAAGTATGCAATTTGCCACGGCGATAACTACTACTAATATTCTACCGATTTTTTGGTTGTGCCTGTATTGTCTTTCTGAAAGTGGATGATTGACATGTTTAATAGGAGATAGCACATAAATGACAGTAGCAGCTGACACAGTTATAAGTAAGTAACCAGTCATTGATATTTGCGCAATGTTTTGCACAAAAAGAGATGTCAACAGGACAATAAGGTATACTGCATTAGTTACAAGAAAGCATTTTCCATAAGTCTTAGCGTGAAAACCACCATTAAACAATCGGAGGGACATGAATACACCTAGAAATAACAACGCATAGTGTACCAAAGAAAAGACAGCAGATAATGCCATAATTGAGGCAACAGAGCATCCCGTGGACAGTAATAATTCGAATCCATAAACGTATACTGGCCTACTAGAATGAGCTGTCGGAAAATATTTATACATCATGTCAGTAAGATAGTTCGCGAATCGATTTAACATTTTTTATCTTCCTGTCTGTACTGGGGGTTTAAGTCAAGAAACACTGTAGAGAAAAATCGTCCATCATGATAGTTGTTTACCAACGCCCCGTTGTACTTCTCCACAGTATCCCTGATACATTTAACACCAAGCCCATGCGGGTGGCTATTGTCGTTTTTGGTGGATTGCAATTCTGGGTTTTGTTTGAAAGGGTCGCATTCCACTTTGTTCATGACCTGAAATAGAAATAGGTTATCACTGTTTTGCCAAATATGGACATATACTATTCTTTGGGAATGGTCATCTATCTGTTTACAAGCATCAAAAGCGTTATCAATCTGGTTCGCTAGAATTGAACACAGGTCAACCGAGTGCAAAAGAGGAGGTACATCCACATCGATTCTATACTGAAATTTGATATGATACTCTTGAGCCTGTCCAACTTTGTGGTTTATGATGGCGTTTATTACATCATTGCCTGACTTACACATAGGCAGTCCCCTATAATGGATTTCCAAAAGAGAGTCAATATATTTGCTGATTTCATTGCTTTCATACTGTCTTGCCAACTCTCGCAAAGCGCCTAAATGATGATTAAAATCATGAATCAGCCGGGCGGTTGCTTGCTGGCTCGAGTGCAGACGTTGATAATTCTTTTCCATCATAGAGTTACACATGGCCAACATCTCATTTTGTGCCTTTTCTTCCTGATATTTTGCAGTTATATATGAGAAACATAAAGTTGCACAGACACATAATAGGATGAAGAGCCAGGAAAAGATGACTGCTAACTGCATCCCTGCCATGGAATCGGACAGAATCAAAGATAATAGGGCTGACATCACACCATATGCGATTGTTACCATAATAAGCAGTACAGTCATATGCCGTTGCGGAATAAATTGTAGCTGTGAAAAGTGCTTTTTTGCTATAGCATATAAAGATAGGTCGATAATTTTAACAATTAACAAATACAAGCAACGTTGAATACCAAATTCGAAAAGAATAGAGAAAGAATAGATATTTGTAATCGGCGATTCAGTAAGCATTCCGAGAACGAATAGCACTATGTAGTCTATCGCATGAATACTCAAGAAGACAAGAACAGTTGCAAAAGCTCTCAAAACAGTTGACTGGTCGGTTAAGAATTTAGTTATGAATAGTATTAGCAATATGGAAAGCAATATAGTTACAAATGAAAAGAGTCTAAATGAATTAAGAACTGAAACAAAGACAGTCAATCCAAAAGCTGAAATGATAATTCGAACTTGTTTATTCATTCCACTATATTTACTTCCAGAGATACCAAGAACTGTTGATAGTATCAGCCATAGTTCAATTATAGTTGCAGTTGTTTCCACAACAAATTGGGTCAAGGTCATTTCAAACCACCCCACAAACTCAATAAATCAGTCTTTACCTGCGACATCATTTTTCGGCTGACCGGCAAGGTCTCGCCATTGCGCAGACATAGTGCGCTTTTCTGTACGCTTACCACGAAATTACCGTTCACAATGCAGCTTCTGTCCGTATATACAAATCGATGGTCATCTAACTTATCCATCACTTCTTTTAGAGTCATACGGATTACCGGTCGGTCATTATTTTCTGTTACTATTTCTGTAGTTCTGCTGACACGGTGGATATAAATGATCTCATCATATGGAATGCGCAAAATATCGTTATAGTGGGAAATAGTGAAGTATTTGATGTCAGGAAATTGGCACGCCTTCGCGGCTGTTTCTAACGCCTCCATCAGGCTGGTTTCCATTGTTAATTTTGACACATACCGTAAGGCTCGAACCTTATATCCCTCCTGGGTATAATTGTATTCAGTATGAGAGGAAAGGAAAATGATAGCGGCTGTGGGCATATACTTGCGTATCTCCCTTGCCAGAGAAAACCCATCAAGCATTTCCATCTCTATATCAAGAATAAAAGCATCAAAAATCTGCCCATCGGTGATTTCATCCCTAAGTGTTGTAGGACAAGTAAAGGAAGATGGAGAAAACTGGCTATCCAGTACGCTTACTCGGTTATATGCAGCAATCACTTCTTCCGCTCGGGAAATCGTTTTGATGTCATCATCACATATCGCTAACTTCATCATTTAAATGTTCCTCCATTTCATAGGCATAGGTGTAAACACGTCTCCTGTTTATATCCAGAAAAACTATCTTCTTATCGGAAACCAAAAGGACATATGGATCGTCTATTGATTTTTTATTCCTGGGATTCAGATTGCTATGATAGGTAAATATGCAGGGTATCCGCGCAATGCATTTCATCTGAATATCCTTTACCACATTAGCAATAGGTGCAGTATGATACTTTGTACCCGTCCAGCGTGGTATCATAGCCCGAATGGACATTGGATTCAATTTTTGAAGAGGCGAGCCCGCTGGGGCTAAAGATTGAAGCGTCTCAATATCCTCTTCTGGGCTATTTTCTGGCATAATGGTTGACAATAAAGCTACCACATCGTAATAGCTGCAGCCATGGCGTAGTAGCATTTTAATTAAGTCTCGATCCAGAGTGTGATAAGTTGCCTCGCGATATAATGAGGCAGAGAGCAGGTCCGCCAAGGAATTTGACAATTTCATGTTGTGCTGTGGCCTCCATAATTTGATTTGAGTTCAATTATACCAAAAATGTTCTTAAAAGTAAATATTCTGTTCTATTTACTGAATGGAATAATCCACACAAATTTGGTAAACTTTACTCAAAGAGGTATAAGCAAATGGGAAATACACTTGGAAACATGATTCGTCATTATCGGAAAAGGTGCGGACTTACTCAGGAAAAGCTAGGCGAGCTCTGTGGTGTTACTCCTTCTTGCGTATCTAGATGGGAAAATGACAATCTGCATCCAAAGCGAGAGAACATCCTCCAGCTTGCAGAGATTTTTAACATATATGAAGCGGACTTTTATCCGGCCAGTGAAGTTGACATTCCTGATAGTGTGGTAACCCGCGAGTTCATCTCCTTGCTGGATCGCTTAGAAGAAGACGAGAAAGAGTACTTTTTAAACATTTTAAGGCAATATATTGTTATGAAAGCAAAACACAATAGTAAATAGTTTAGAACGTTCGCCCTTTAAATTTTCTTTTCTACATTATAGCACATTTTTTTGGCAAAAACAGATATTGTGTCTAAAAAGCGCAAATTTTGTGTCTAAATGGTCACCTTCCAGTTTTTCTTTGAAAAAAGAAAGATTGCGAAGGGGGCCATTTTATATTTTAGACACAAGATTTGGCAATTGAGACACGATTTTCGCACAGCGAAAACTTGTGTGCTATAATTCCATCAAGAAAGCAATTTAGCCATTGTGAACTATCCCTGGCAGATAGTATAGGTGAAAAAAATTAAAGTGAGGCATTAGCTGCGTAAGCAGTATTTCTGAATTAACGAATAATTTCAGTAATGTTTTATCATTTCGTTTAAAATCCACCTATAACTATTCGTGATAACTCGAAAAGGAGAACAAAAAATGGAAAGAAAATTAAAAAAGAAATGGAAATTTATTATTGCGTCCGTTGCAATATTGATTGTGCTATCTGCCAGCGTTGTATTGATTTTCTTCGGACAATTTTCAAATTCAAAGTCTGCTCAAAAAAATTACATTCAATATAAAGACAATATTTCCGGACTTTCCCTTGTTGATTCTGGTGGCCAAGATTACACTCTCGATACCGAATACAGCAAACTGCTCGTTTATTTATCGAGCGACTGTGGAACATGTATTGACGCTCTACCTATTTTGGATGAAATCAATCAGATTTTCTGCGTGAATCAAGGCGTAGAAATGCTCTTGCTCTGGGAGAATAAAATTCCAAAAGATAGAGTTAAGCAAAATAACCTCTTGAGCAACAGCTATTCTCTCGGAAATGTTTCAATATCTTCGTCTTTAGATACTGTCTTTTGGGTTGACAAAAGTAATGAAGTTCGTTTTGTCGATAGCAACGGATACGAAAATGTTTTGCTATTCTTGCTTGACGAAGGTGTTGTCGACCAAGAAACAGCAGTTACTAATGCAAATGATTATATTATCAGCAAATATATTAGCGATCAAACGTATCCAAACCTTGTGTATTTTAGTATGCCAGGGTGCCCCGATTGTGAGGAAGCAAGTCAGATTATTTCATCTTCGTTGATAGGGCGCACATTCAATATTACACGTATTGAACGCGATAAAAATGCAAATGATGGCGACATTGTAGATAAACTTGGCATCTATAAAATGGTTTATGGAATCGATTGGTATCCTAGCTTTTTGGTCTTACAAGAAAATGGAGATTTCTCCTTTGTAGGAAAGACTGATGCAGATGAGTTAGAGCAAACACTACTTAAAGATGCCAATTATGCACAAGGTTAACCAAGGTTATATTTTTCGGCTGTACTGCAAAACTAACATAATAACTTCAAGGAGGCAAAACAGGCATGAAAAAAACAGGATCGAAACTGATGAAGAAAGTTGGGGCCCTTTGCGTGGCTCTGTGCATGGTGGTATCTCTGGCTGCTCCCGCTTTTGCGGCTACCGAAACTTTCGTTAAGACAAATAATTACAGATGCTCCAAGGCAGATGACTGCGGCGTATTCAACTTGTGGCATCAGAAATATGACGAGTATAAGAGCACTACCACCGGAAACCTGCTGTACCAGCACGCTGGTTATGGAGTTTGCTGCTAAGCCGTACAATTCAATTACCTTAAGTGAATAAGTTGTGAAAAACTAATTCACTATTGTAAGAATCATCACATTGTATAGCCGAAGTAATATAATGTTGTGCAATAAGTTTCGTATTAAAACGATGCTTGTTGCACATCGCTATTTGCAAATTTGACTATAACATTGAGAGGATAGTATTATGAACACTATAAGAAAAAGCATATTCTTTGCAATTGCAGCAATTACCATCTTCCTTATCCTTCTATCGGGCTGTTCATCTGGTCCCAAGATAAACAATATTGCTCAAGAAATGATGGATGATCCACGGCTTCATGAAAACAGGAGCATTGTGGAAACCCAAAAAAGATATACCTTTTCAGAGGATTTCTTTGAAACGAACCTTTCTGAACCGGCAGGATTAACGATAGTAAATGGGCAAATAGTTGTTTGTGATAGAGCTGGCAACTGCTTAAAAATATTCTCAACAGCTGGGAAATTAATACAAGAAGTGGGGAAAACTGGGAATGACGAACTACAGTTTATCGCACCTTGCCAAGTTGTATATTGTAATGAAAAATACTATGTTTTGGACAGCGGAAATTCTCGAGTACAAATATTAAATTCCGATTTCTCTTTTTCTGATGAAGTTGAGTTGAGGAGAATCGATGATTTCGACTCTGACTCTGGGTATCAGGATCTTGCCGTTGACCAGGAGGGGAATATTTATGTAACGGCATATGCGATTACACCCCAATATACCAAAGTATTTAAAGTGACACCAAATGGCAGGATAAATGAAATAGGCGACCATCTTATCGGATATATTGAATATATGAACGATACCCTATTCTTTGCAAATTACAAAACGCTATATTATGCGCAAGAGGGATTTCAGGAGCAGACTTATGTTATGACTTATGAGAATCATTTGTATAAAATAGTTGATGATATCATGGAAGTTGTCAGCGAACTCCCATTTGGTTTCAATCCATCTGACTTTGCTTGTGACGGTGACCATATTTACCTATATAGCGAGCGTTTCCAAACACTGGATTGTTTTGACTTGGATGGAAATTACATAGAAACACTATATCAATTTAATGGTGATGTTTCCATTAAGTATATTTCATACGATGAGACAACGGATAGTTTATTTGCCACCTCACCTACGGAAGGAAAAATATATCGAATATCACCACAGGGTGAAACATGAGGAAATGAATATGATGTTTCTTATCAATCAAACACTTAAAAATATTAAAAAGCACTTAGGAATCAACATAGTTATTGCCCTGACTCTATTTGTAGCTTATCTCTTTTTCTTTATGATTTGCTGCCACGTTGAAGATGGTATGCTTGGGGTCTCCTCCTTTGCTTTAAAGGATATGGATAGAAGTATATATTTTTATGGGCAGGCCAGACAGTTACAGAGACAAGCATCCATTTCCCAAAAGGAATTTGAGGATTTCTCAGCACAATATGAATTTATTCAAAGTATGGCTGTGGTGGAATATGGATATTACTTTGATTCACTAACTGGAGAAGGTCTCACCATATACCGGGTGGATGAAGGTTTTCAATCTCATTTTACTTTTCCTTTAATTCGAGGAAGATATTTTAGCAAAGACGAAATCCGAGAGGGCGCTTCTGTTTGCGTTATAGGTGAGGGGTTTTGGCTACAGTCCGACCTCGATGTGGGGGATACCTTAAAAGTCGGCAAGCACAACCTGACAATCATTGGAGTAATGAAGTACGCTGCTAACGCAAGTGCAAATTTGGTACCATATAAAACATTTGAGGACGATAATATCCCCAGCCTGGAAATCCAGGGTTATACGGTTGCTGCAACACTGTCCGATACCACAATGGCTTCAGAAATAAACTGGAGTGAACTGGGGCTTATAGGAGAGCCATTGTCCGGAGAAACATACTTTAACCAAGGTCTGGATTCCTTATTTCAGCGTAGCACAGTGTTCTTTGTCGTTGGTATTCTTATCTTATTTTATGCACTCATGAATCTCATTAATATTTTGGTCAGTAAAATGTATCAACAACAAAAAAGTCTTGGTGTTCGAATTGCTCTGGGGGCTTCATACCGGCAGGTGTTTTTGCAGTTCTTTTTGGAATCACTAGTGCTAGTGTTGGCGGCTGTGATATGCGTCTTTTGCTGTGACCCCATAATAGCTGTTATGACAAGGAACATTTTGAACCATTACTTTGGACCAATGACGGTTGTAATTATGCTTATCATATCTGTGTTCTCTTCTCTTTTCCTAAGTCTTCTTCTGTTTCGAAAATTCAAACAGGTTGAAATCACAAAGATCATAAAAGGTTTGTAGGAGGAGTAGAAAGAATGTCGTATTTATTACATCGTGCTATCCTTCGTGTGCGAAAAGGAAAAAGAAAATACATCCCCATGGCACTGCAGATTATTGTTGGAGTCTGCTTGCTTTCTTTGTCAATATCACTCAGCTTCAGTCTGCTGAAACAGATGTGGGAGTTTTCTAGCTATATGAAAATACCTTTCGCTGGCGTTAGCACAGAAATTGGAGATAATTCCACAAAAATAACAGAATCTGACCTAAAGAAACTAAAAAGCCTATCCTTAGAGAACGACTTTACATTCTATAAGCAATACTTGTCTGGCGAGCCATTTACCATCGTTTTTGCTGATAAAGATTTTCTCACCGGCATTATGGGGGCAGAATCTGCTGTCGACAAAAAACTTATGGCTGGCCAAGAAGTGATTGATATCTTGGAAAATTGGACTCCAATAGATATACAGCTAAGAAAGTTTTATGACCCGGAAAGCCGGATGCTTTTTGGGTATTCTTTGAAGGAAATTACTCCAATAAAAACTTTAGATTACGCTGCACCCGGCTTGTTGTCAGCTGTCACTTATACAGAAGGATCATTGCAGGTTACGTCTTTTGAGAATGTGCTTTTGTTCCCTTTGGAAGCCTGTGGAGAATTTCTGTGTCAGAGTATCATTGCGTTGCCGATCACATCCCCGGATAACGCAAAAATCACCGACGATCTGAATAAAATACAGTCCTGCTTATTATCAACACATCCCGACAATAGCTATAAAATTATAAATTTTGGAGAAGAAGTCCGAAGGACATTGAGTCGAAATGAACAACTAGCAAGTACAGTGGCAATTTTAGCAGGATTTATCCTTGTTATTGTGTTCTTCGGACTAACTGGCCTCTTATTGGTTTTTTTG
Source organism: Neglectibacter sp. X4 (assembly GCF_009917365.1). Lineage (NCBI taxonomy): Bacteria > Bacillati > Bacillota > Clostridia > Eubacteriales > Oscillospiraceae > Neglectibacter > Neglectibacter sp. X4. Next base: position 9,087 of record NZ_QWLE01000011.1, read on the forward strand.
AATCAACGGCAAAGAGAGTATGCGATCTCTCTAATGTGTGGTGCAACTTATCATCAATTATTGACAGAAAGCTATTTAGAAATCGCATTGCTGGTAATTTTGAGCAGTTTGCTTGGAATCTTATCCTCCATCCCCTTTCTCCCACTTTTTGGAGGGATGGGAGTGTCCGTACACTTTTCTGTTTGGACGTTGATTGTCTGTATTATTGGTGCTATGTTGGTCAGCCTCATAGTTTGTGTTTTGTCATTCCATAAAATTAAGCGCATTACCCCAATTAATGTATTAAAAGATTTGTGAGGAATAACTATGATCGAGTTACAAAATTTGAACAAAGTATACCAAACTAAAGATGGCCCTTTTTATGCTCTCCGTAACCTGACTCTACATATAGAAAGTGGTGAATTTGTAGTTGTTATGGGCCGATCCGGATGTGGAAAATCAACACTACTAAATGTTTTAGGGTTAATTGACTCTTTTGAAAATGGAGTATATCTATGGAATGGGACAGATATACAAAAAGCAGATAGGAATCAGCGCTCGAAGATCCGGCTCTCGGAAATTGGATATATCTATCAGTCCTATAATCTTATCGATGAGCTTAATTGTATAGACAACGTTGAACTTACAATGGGATATGCGGGAATAAAGAGAGCGTTTCGAAGAAGTAGAGCAAAGGAGTTATTAAATCGGGTAGGCCTTTTGGATAAGGCTAAATCCTTTCCCCAAGAACTCTCTGGCGGCCAGCAACAGCGTGTGGCTATTGCTCGGGCTATTTCCAACCATCCTAAAGTGATTTTGGCCGACGAGCCAACAGGGAATTTAGACTATAAAACAGGAATACAAGTGATGGACCTTTTAAAGCATCTAAATAATGAAGGTATTACTATTGTTATGGTGACTCATGACCAAGAGTTATCTTCCTATGCATCAAGGGTTATTACTATGAGTGATGGAGTGATATCCCACTCAAATTAGGAACACCGCCAAACAGGTTCTGTGTGTACCTGCGTATCTTACTCGAAACTGCGACCATGCCAGTTTTGCTAAATTTTCACCCTCAAATACCGGCATCTATATTTTGATACATAGCCAAATCCAAATGTGGTTCTGCAGAGTTACTGGTACTGCCAATTTGATCCACAACTGCCTTCGCATGACTGTTTCTCCCGGATCCACTGCCAGCACTGACAAATGCCCACAAGCCAAAATCTAATCGTCCCTATGCTCCACAAAGGGTGTTGTATCCAAAAGAGCATATCCAGTCCACACCATCAGTGGGTGCCCATCTGTCCTATGTATAGAGCGGGCAGTACTGCATAAATAGGTATGGTCTAAGACCAGCGCCAAAATATATAATTAATGCTCACTGTTAAATAATTGCAATGAAGCAAAGTGTCAGGAATACTCCTTCCCATCCTGACGCTTTGCTTATTTATTTTCAATTTATCCATAGAAGTAGGATATCGGTTTTATCAGGCTGTAGAGATCCACCCCAATCAATCGTTTTGCCAAACCCAAAACAGATTGATTGGAGGAATCATGGTGGAATACACACCAAGGAAAGTGTTCGTTTTGGATGATGGAAGGTACCTGGAGCTCAGTTATACAGAGTTCCGTCAACAGAAAGGTACATACTATGGCAGAAAATTCATACCCCTGCACGGTATGCTGATGGAAGTGTCTGCGGATGCGTACAAGGCGTTTTATAAGGACAAGCGCCGCCAGAAATATTTGAACGAGCGTTCAGATGACAACGGTGACTTCTCCTATGATATGCTCACCACAGATGAGTTCAACGGCGAGGATATCCTGGTAGATGAAGTAGCTGATACGGCAGGACAGGCAGAAAAGAATCTCCTGCTGGACAAGCTCCGGCAAACAATTACTCTACTTTCCGCTGATGAACAACGGTTATTACATCAGCTTTTCAAACAACGGCTGTCAGAACGCACGATTGCTGATATGTATAGCGTTTCGCAAGTCGCAATACATAAGCAAAAGACCCGCACTCTGGCCAAGTTGAAAAAACTTTTGAAAATTTGAAATTTGTAGGTTATCAGACCCCTCACTTTTCGGCTTAGAAAGTGAGGGGTCTTCTTGTTCTCCTCCGGTGCTCTTTGAAAACCGAATACTCAGCGCACCTTTTACTTTCTTTCTGCCGCCGTGAGGAGCGGCAGCTACATGAGCGGACGCCACCCGGCTTCCAGGCTCAGACGGCAGGATGCACACCTGCCGACGGCGATGACCGGCAGAAGGGATAATGATACTTGCGTCCAGTCCTAAAGCCGAGCGTGACCCGTCGCAGCAAAGGAGGGCGCCCTCCAGAGATCCTGGGGGTGGTGAGATTCCAATGAGGCCGAGATGCAGAGCATTTGAGATGCTTTGCATCTCATAGGCATAGGCCGGAAGGTGCGTTCCCTGCTTGGGGGTATCGAGGATAAATACAAGCAAGCAAAACGATTGATACAAGGCGGCAGTCTGCCTTTTGACTGCTGCCTCTACTTACGGAGGGAAAAATGAAACAAGTCAAGCGCGGCGAAATCTACTACGCCGACCTATCACCGGTTGTTGGCAGTGAGCAGGACGGTACCCGTCCTGTCCTCGTCATCCAGAACGACACCGGGAACAAGTTCAGCCCCACCACCATCGTGGCGGCTATCACCAGCAAGTCGGACAAGGCCAAGCTGCCCACACACGTTGTTGTCCATGCGGACGGGCTTGCCACGGAGTCTGTTGTCCTGCTGGAGCAGATTCGTACTATCGACAAGCGCAGGTTGATTCGGTATAGCGGCAAGCTGGATAAGGCCGCTATGGGTATGGTCGACCACGCCATCATCGTCAGTTTTGGAATCGAGTATATGGAGGGGCTCCTATGAGAAATGATGTGAATACTGCGGCTTTTTGCTATAGCGTGAATATGCTCCGGCTACTGCTGAAAATGCAGTTCATCACTGCTGAAGAATACGAGCGCATTTTACAAATCAGTGCCGCCCACTACGACGCAGAAAAAATATATGTCCGAAATGAAAACTCTGGCAACTTGCGCTGGATGTATCTGAACTCTTGTGGTATTGTTGATGTTGCCGCAAGGCGAAATTATACAGAAAGGAATGGTGCATATGACTGTAACCGACATCAGCCGAGAACCTCAAAAACCTGAGATTATCCGGCTGGCGGCTTACTGTCGGGTGTCCAGCAAGTCTACCGACCAGCTGCACTCCTTTGCCGCGCAAATCCGCTACTACAAGGATTATGAGCGCATGAATCCGCAGTACAAGCTGGTGGATGTGTACGCTGATGAAGGTCTGAGTGGAGTCGACATGAAAAAGCGCGACGAGCAGAACCGGCTCATCCGTGACTGCAAGCTGGGCAAAATCGACCGTATCATTACAAAGTCGGTATCACGGTTTGCCCGGAACACCCAGGAACTGCTGGTGGCTCTGCGCAGCCTCAAGGAGATGGGCGTTAGCATCTACTTTGAGGAACAAGGCATCGACAGCGATAAAATGAACATGGAAATGCTGGTGACCTTCCCCGGCATGGCCGCCCAGCAGGAAAGTGTCAACATTTCCGACCACCTGCGAAGGAGCTACCAGATGCGCATGGAATCCGGGGAGTTCAACTGCAATGCGCCTGCGTATGGGTTTAAGATGGTGGATGGACAGATGGTCATCAAAGAGGATGAGGCGGCTGTGATACGCCGCATTTTTGACCTTTACCTGCAAGGCGTGGGCAAGCAGAATATTGCCAATATCCTCAACGCAGAGGGGGTTCCCCGCAGGTATGCTCAAGAGAAGTGGTACCACACCACAGTAAATTATGTGATAAACAACGAACGCTATATGGGCGATGCGCTCCTGCAAAAGAAGTTCACTACGGACACCCTACCATTTAGAAAGAAAAAGAATCGTGGTGAAAAACCGCAATATTATGTGGAGAACAGCAACCCGCCTATCGTCAGCAAAGAAACCTATATAGCAGCACAGGAACTGCAAAAATCGAGGAATGTTAGTCACAAGCGTGAACGCGTGCATCTTCTGGCGAGTATCCTTCATTGCCCCGAATGTGGCAGGACATTCCGCAGGCTGCTCCTGAATGGTACCGCCTACTGGCTGTGCAGCGGCAAGGCGGCAGGGGCCACAAATTGCCAGAGCAGGCGTGTACGGGAAAATGCTGTTTACGATACCTTCTGCTTGATGGTTGACAAGCTGTCTGCCCACCGGCAAGATTTGCCCGGTACCCTTATCCATCAACTGGAGATGATACAGAATCGTGGCGGCGAGAGTCTGGAAAAGGTTCGGCAGATTGACAAGCAGATAGCCGACTTGAGTGCGCAAAACCTGGTGGTTGCCCGGCTCCACACCAATGGGGTGCTGAATGCCACTGACTTCGCCGCACAGTCCTCGGTTATAAGCAATAAAATAAATGCCCTGCGGCTCGACCGCAAAAAGGCGCTGGCAGAGGATGAAGATGACGAATTGATATATACGCTGAAATCCTTGGATGACACCCTGGCAGGGTACGTGCCGGGTACACCATTTAACCGAGCACTGTTCGAGGAAATCGTGCAGAGTATCACGGTTGTGGACAATGCGCGGCTGGCCTTTCACCTCGTCGGTGGGCTGGCCTTCACGGAGCAAATCCCTGAGAATGTGAGGTGTCGCACAGCATGAAAAAGAGGAATGTTCCGTTCGGATATCAATATCAGAACGGAGTGATAACCGCCCATCCGCAAGAGGTTACTGTGCTAAATCGCATTTTCAGCGAGTACCAAAATGGCCTGTCCCTGCTGGAAATTGCCAGCCGCCTGAACGATGAAAATATCGAGTATCAGCCCGGCGTTACCGGCTGGAATAAATCGCGCATCATGAGGCTGATAGAGGATGAACGGTACACCGGCAAGAACGGTTTTCCGGCAATTATCGATGGTAAAACTCACCAGGCCATGGTTGAAATGAAAGCCAATAAGAACACACAAAGTGCCACCAACCGCAGCGCGGAAGTTTTCCATATAGATGTGCCGGTTATTTGCCCAGTGTGTGGTTCTGAGATGAACCGCAGGCACGACAGCCGGCTCAAGAAATGTCAGCAGCGGTGGGTATGTTCCAACGCCGAGTGCCGCACAGTGATTCACAAGGCAGACAGCGACCTGCTGGATGATATAACTGTATTGCTTAACCGTCTGGTTGTCAATCCTGAGTTGGTGCAAATTCCCGCCGAACCGGGGCATGAGCCAAGTGTGCAGGTTCTCAAAGCAGAAAACGAAATTGCCAGGATGTTGGACACCCTCGATTATGATAAAAATGCCTTGAGAAAAAAGATGATGGAATGTGTTTCCCTGAAATATGCGGACATCGACTCCGCTCCATATACAGCACATAGATTGAAAGCGGCTCTCGCAGATGCAGAGCCGCTTTCAATTTTTTCTCTGTCGCTTTTTAAGAGGACGGTTCAGGCCATCCACCTTGAAAAAGATGGCACAGTAAGCATCAAATTAATGAATGACCAAACAGTCAGGAAGGATGATGAATATGCAACAGGCGATGGAAATACCGAAGAAAGTGGTACGGAAAATACCTGCCAAGGTCGATATCGCTGAAGAAATCAAGCAAGCCCACCGGCAGCTCCGGGTGGCAGCTTACTGCCGCGTTTCCACGGCTCAGGAGGAACAGCTAAACAGCTATGACGTACAGGTAAGGTACTACACCGAGAAGATCAGAAGCGAGCCAAAATGGGCCTTTGTGGGCATCTTTGCAGACAGGGGGCTTTCGGGTACCAGCACCAAAAAGCGTGACGAGTTCAATAAGATGATTAAGATGTGTCGGCGTGGCAAAATTGATATGATCATCACGAAATCCATCAGTCGGTTTGCAAGAAACACCGCTGATGTACTGAAATATGTGCGTATGCTCAAGGAAATCGGAGTAGATATTTTCTTCGAGGAACAGAATATCCACAGCACACAGCCTGGGGCTGAGTTTTATATCACTATTTACGGCAGCATCGCCCAGAGCGAATCGGAGAATATCAGCGCTAATGTCATATGGGGCAAGAATCAGAGCGCTAAAGAAGGAAAGGTGCCGTTCCAGTATAAGCGGTTCCTGGGATATCGACGTGGGACGGACGGCAAGCCGGAAATCGACCCGGAGCAGGCAGAAGTTGTGAAACGCATTTACGCCAGCTTTCTGGCCGGGGACAGCATGACTACCATCGCCAACTCCCTGACCGCTGACGGTATACCAACCCCCACTGGCTCTGGCAGATGGGTGCCTGGAACGATACAATCGATTATTTCAAATGAAAAATACGCGGGTAATGCAGTCCTAAATAAGACCTATGTGGTGGACTGCTTGAGCAAGAAAGTTAAGCGCAATGATGGCAAGGCCAGGCCCATGTACTTTGTGGAAAACAATCATCCGGCAATCATCGACTCTGCCACCTTTGGTCGGGCGCAAGAGGAACTGGCCCGGCGTACCGGCAAGCGAAAGGTTAAGCAGAAAGGTACCAAAACGGAGCAGGGCCGGTATTCCAGCAAGTATGCTTTGACGGAACTGCTGGTATGTGGCGAGTGCGGTACCCCCTACCGTCGATGCACCTGGACAATCAAAGGAGAGAAGAAACCGATCTGGAGGTGCATCAACCGGCTGGACTTCGGCAAAAAATACTGCCACCACTCGCCTACCATGGAAGAAAGTGTGCTGCAGGAGGCCATCATGACGGCAATTCTGCGCACGGCAAAGCAGAGTGCTGATGTGCTTGGCACCTTAAAGCTACACATTGGCATGGGGCTGGAAGCCAGTGATACTGAAGATAACAGCTTGGATATCCAGGTTAGGATAGCAGAAATTGATGCAGAATTCAAGGCAATGCTACAGGCGATAGCTACAGATACGGTTGAGGATTTCGACGAGCAGAGGGCCACAGAGCTCATGGCCGAGAAAAGCAAACTGGAGCAACAGCTCACACGATATGGAAATGCACAGCAGGAAAAAGAAAATGCTAAGTCCCGGCTGGATGAAATTTTCACTATCCTCGAGGGGCTGGAGAATCACCCCATGGAGTATGATGACCGGCTGGTACGGCAGGTGCTGGAATGTGTGGTGGTAGAATCCAAGGAGAAAATCAAGGTGATTTTTGCGGGAGGGTTAGAGGTTGAGCAGGCGATTGAGAATGTGTGAGAGTTCAGATACACCCACCAATTTGCCAAAAATATCTTTTTCGTATCCACCTCACATGTAGGGGTGGAGATTTTGATACAAGGAGCATCAAGATTTCCACCCCTTCTTTTTGCCTATAATGGCTGAAAACCGCCGATTTTCGTATATTTTTGAAAAAAGCACTGTCGCTGGCTGGGGAAATCCCGGCTGGCGGCGGTGCTTTTTTGCTTTTCGGGTGTTAATCCGGCTCTGTAACCGTTGAAACTTTAAGACAATCGTTAGAATAATGAGGTAATCGTTAAGAGTATGGGGTAATCGTTGGGATTTCCCCCTATAAATTGAGTTTCAGAATGTCCAGCTTAGTGTTTTCTAAATAGTGTCGGTACATTAAATCTGCGGGCAATAGGCGCACTTGGATGGGTTGTAAACCCAGATTTTCCAGCATAGACATTGAAACTGACCCTTTGCTGATAATCGCTGAAGCAGCGGTCGGCATTAAAAAGCAGTTTCTCACTGTACCAATCTGGTGGGCATCCACAAAAGGCTGATAGGCAAGCTGATATAGATACTGCTTTGTGATAGATTCTATCCCAGGATGACCTCGAAGCACTTTATTATATTGAAGCTGGAGGTTATAATACTTTGCGTCAAAGATGATAAACTGGTAATCCCCATGGACATCTACGATAGAGATGAGGTCAGGAATGAGTGTATCCTCCGCTCTCTTCGAAAACGGTTCGCCGCTTGGTGCAAACCCGCACCACTCCGGTTTTTCAATCAAATCAATGAGTTTCCTGTGCCGCATCTCGCGGTATTGTCCCGCCAACTGGACAGGCAGACGCAGACCGCCAATTGGCCTCTGCAACTGGTTGTCCAACACTTCGGCGCAGACTTTTTCCCATACCAGGTTGAAACTGTTCGTGCCGAACATACTGAAGCAATCCAAATCATCCAAGGCGCTGCTGTTGGCTATGTAGGCATACAGGGTTTTTAGCAGAAGCTGTTTGCGGGTGTTAAACTGGATGTTGAGTTCCTTGGTGATTCGCTCAAGAATGTACTCCTTGTCACCAAAGTCCTCAATCTGTTCATCGGAAATATCAACGCCCATAATGTCAAACAGGTCTAACAAATCGGCGTCTCTTAGTTCCATACTGCATTTTGTGAGGATACACTCATGCAGTCGCTTAAAATAATCAAAATCATCGTTTACGCGCTTCATCGTCAACAATTCCGGGTAATATGGCCGGTTATTGCTAAGAAGGGTAAATGTCTCGTTGATGGTTTTATCCCAAAGAATATCCCCAGCACCATTCGATTCGATGATATCCTGTGTGTTTGTATAGGCACCGTATTCGAAATAGTCCTGAAGGAGGAACAGCATGACCGCAAGCATATTAAACGCGCTGCTGTCGCTCGTATCATTATACATCCGAATGATCTGCTCTTTGGAATTGTACTTTTCCAGCACCTTAAGCACCTGTTTTAGCTCTGGCGTGGGCGCAGTAGCATCGAGCAGGTATTTTGGAAAGCATTTTAGTACCCGGCCCTCTATCGTGATAACCCCTACGAAGGTAAATACATACAGGTACTCGTTTTCGCCAACCTCAACATCTGCTATTTCAATGTCCTCGTCTATCAGCTCGGTAAGGTCTTTTTGTGTGTCATTTGCTTTTACAGCCTTGAGAACGCCATACTCTTTGAGCCGCTTCAGAATATGGACAGTCCTTTCCTCGGAGCATTGGAACTGATCCACCAGTTCATTTTGCGTATATCGCTTTTGTTCTCGCAGAAAAACTGAAATCATACCCCTTCATCCTCTGGCACACCGTCAATAAACTGGCTACTGATCCCATCGCAGAAAATGTACACACCTTTGGTGTCAAATTCTCTGCAGATTTTCGAATACTGATTTCTCGATTTCTCGTCGCAGCCGCCAAATAGACTGAGACGCTTCTGTTTTGCGGCGTCATCAAACAGGTACATAATGACCTTGTTTTTAAATATGCGGGCAAAGGTTTCGGCGTCAATTGTATCGCCATCTGGCAGGCTTTTCTTGGAAATGAAATACGGACCCATCAGTTTATCTTCGTTAACCTTATAGGTCAGAAGCTCACTGTTGATGGCTTTACGGAGCGCATTCCATTCAACGATGCGGCGATATTCGCCTTGACCAAGAATTACCTTCCTACCGGCAATCCCGGCTTCGCTGTCATCGATCCCCAAATAGGTGAAATCCCATCTGCGTTTAAATGCCGTGTCCATCGGAAAAACGCCTTGGTCTGCGCTGTTCATCGTTGCCCATATAAACATATTGTCCGGGATGCGAATTTCCGAATAATCGTCCGGCGCACCGCCGAGCTTCTCTGCCAAATGCTTTTTGATGTCCTCGGATGCCTGAATCGGATATTCGCTAACCTCATCCTCACCACGGTCAAGAAGCTGGAACACATCGCCAAACACAGCGGCCACATTGGCACGGTTAATCTCTTCAATGATGAGGAGGAAAGGCTTAGGCTCGGCCGTTCTGCTGTTCTGAAGCGCTTTCACATAGGTACGCATGAACGGTCCTGGGACATACGCATAAGTGATGGCGTCCTTGCCGTCGCTGTCTTTGCACGGCACAGGCTTATATGTACCAACGAAATTTGCATACGAATAGTCTGGATGGAAGGTTACACGCTCATATTCGCCGCCTGCAGCAAGGAGGGCATCTTTATCACAATTAAGGGTAAAGCTCTTACCAGTACCAGGTGCGCCAAAGAGAATGCGGTTATGCGGCTGGTCACTAACAAGCCCTGTCTTAAAATTGACTGGACAGGACTCCACTGTAATAGGATGTTCTCGTAAAAAACGATTGTATAACTCGAGTCCGGCTGAAAGCGCTCCATTGCCTCGCGCCTGGTTGAAGGCTTCATATCCTTCAGAAGCCTTTATACTGTCATAGACCCTGCTGAACGAATCGGTATCTCTAATTTCAAATATGGATGTGCATGGTGCAATAGCGCCAGCAAATGAAGCCCCTACAGCCTTTAGCGCACTGATATACTGATTTCTTGTGTTTTCTGAGTATAGCTCGCCGTTTGCTTTTGTAACGCAAGATAGCCACTCCTTAAACGCACTCTCAAGGTCTCTTTCTCCATCCGCCATCCTGTTCTCATGCATTATCATCACTTCTTGCAGAATCGGGAGTGGGTCCATAATACCAGAATAGCTTTCTGGGTATTCTTGAGGCAATAGCATCATTAGGGATTTGGTTGCCTCACTGCACTCCTCGTATTGGAATGCTCTCCTACCGAGATATGTATCTGCAAATTGTCCGATTATAGCGGCTATCCGCTCATCAAATGCATCTAAATGGTTGGATAACTCAATAATGTCAGCTATTCTCTTATCAAAATTTAGCTTAAAGTAGCGGCCCGTTCTATCGGTTGAGTCTTTGCTTTCACCACCACAAAACACGCAGTCTTTAACAGTAAACAAAACTTCATTTGGGTTGTCGGCGTTGGGACAACATTCAAGCCACATAGACTGGAGCCAAAAGTTATTTGCGCTCAAAATGGACCACTGTAAATTATTGGGCATTTTTACCCCACAAGTAGGTGGTAGCATCATAAACGAGGACATCACTTTACTTGGTGATACACGGCCTGTACCAACGCCCAGTTTCATCGATGTAGAGCCGTTCCCGCGCGGCTTAACTTCATATTTCGCTTTATCATCGTTCAATATGATGCAAAGATCTTCTCCAGATTGGGAGCGAAAAACATACCTAAAAAGAGCAGTTTTCCCATCCAAAGATTCTGGAGAAACCAGTTGTCCACTTTCGTCGTAAAACCTGCCTGCTAAAAAGGCCTGCCCACCACCACTGTTCGAATTATATATGAAATGAAAATCAGCATCGTGACCAGAATATGTTGAATACTCTGCTATTTCCTCAAAATATGGCATAGTCACACCTCACTTTGATTAAAATTAGAAGAATACTGGATAATGCATTTTGCCACATATTTTGCAAGTGCAGGTGGAACAGCATTTCCTATCGCAAGCTCCACATCTGTTTTTGCGCCAGGCAATGAAAAGCTATCCGGGAAAGTTTGAATATATCCTCGTTCTCGTGTTGTCAGTGGCCGCACACCCTCATGTATATCGGCCTTATCCGCATGATGTCGCTTGTAGTTTTCAGGAATCGGCCTGTTAATGCCTCGAATCGTTGCCGCTGGTTCGTCTACTGAGAAAACTGCACGCCTGTTATAACTTCTTGGATGCATATAGTAAAACTCTGTATCTAAAGCATCGCCAAGGTAATCCCGCACAGACATTTGCCTTGTTGACAAATTAGAAACTAACGCATCATCGAGAAACCCATCTGTCTCACCAAGCTTACCAATCAAAAAGAACCTATGTCGTTTTTGCGGCACACCACAACGACTTGCGTCTAAAACTCGTGATGTTAATCCATATCCCGCTGTTGATAGTATGTGCTTTAATTGCGCCACGGTAGAAAAACGCTCAATATTATAAACATTTTCGAACACTACCCACATGGGCTTAGCTTCCGCAACGATCTCACCAAATCGTATGGTAAGATTTGCTCGCTTTCCTAATTCCCGTTTGCCAGCTATAGAGTAGTCTTGGCATGGGGGGCCTCCCATTATGAGGTCTGGACACATTTTTACAATCTGCTGGGCTACACTGTCATCCGCCAAATCCCTTTTATAAATGGGATGAGAAAAATTGCTCTCATATATTTTTATCGCAGCATCCCAGTTATCATAAGCTGCAATAACATCAAAACCAGCCTGTTCAAATCCCAATGACATACCACCGCAGCCAGCAAACAAGTCAATCGCTTTCATATCATTTGCTACCTTCTATTCCCATAATATATCTCATCAAAGCTGCCCCCACAAATTTAGCCAAATTCACAGGAACGGCATTTCCAATCATTGAATTGATGTCGGACTTGCCACCTATGAACTGAAAGCTCTCTGGGAAAGTTTGAATGTAGCTTCTTTCTTTCGGCGTAAGGCAACGCACCTGTGTTACCGGGACTGGATCATTCGGATGCCCTTTATAGCCGTTTGGTATGGGTCGGTCTACTGCACGTATTGTCATAGATGGTTCATGAACGCTAAAAACGCCTCTACGGTTATAGTTCGTTGGAACCCTGAAGTAATAATCAATTCCAAGTGAATCCCCAAGATAATCGTGAATACTCATGGGCTTTTGTGCCAGATTAAGGCGAAGCTCTCCGTCCAAAAAGCCATCGGCAGCGCCGAGCATACCTACCACAAACATTCTTTTACGGGTTTGCGGCACACCACAATAAGCTGCGTCCAGAACCATTTGTGTCAGCCCATATCCAGCTTTACGGAAATGCGAAAGGGCCTTGTTAAAAGAGTTCGTATTGCGGATTGCCGCAACATTTTCCATAACAAAGTATTTTGGTCTAATTTCACTTACAATTTGAGAGTAGCAAATCGATAGAATGGCTCTCCCACGGCTTTCATCTTGAAAGCCTGCCGTTGAAAAGTCTTGGCAAGGAGGCCCCCCGATAATTAAATCGGGGACGAACTTTGACACAACCTTTACGGCTCCATCTACATCTGATAGGTCCTGTTCAATAGCAGAATGTTCGAAGTTCATTTCATATACACGAAGTGCCGCTTTCCAGTTGTCAATTCCCGAAACGACATTAAATCCGGCTTTTTCAAAGCCCAGTGACATTCCGCCGCATCCGCAAAACAAATCAACACATCTTATGTTAACTGTCATTAAGCATATATCCTTTCATGGGGGCTGGGCAAGGAGGCTATTCTAACTGATTGCGCTTTCTCCACTTTTTACCCACTCTTCCAGCTCAGACCTTTTAAATTTCCACTGCTTTCCAATTTTGTGGGCTGGAACACTCTTATCCTTTACCCACTTTCGCAAAGTAACTGGCTTGATATTAAGGAATAGCGCAGCATCTTCAATGCCAATATAATTTTCGTTTGGTGAATTAGACATACTTATGCACCTCGTCCTCGTTTGGCCACATTATGTATTTTATCATATCATATATTTGCACACATTTCAATCTATTTCTTTACTTTTGCGCTATTTGATTGTATTTGAGATATTTCTCTTTAAACTCATCCTCTTGGAACGCTATTAATTAACAAATTGAGAACCTCTGGGCCAAAAGACAGTCATATGAGAGCTATGCAAATCTGTTTCTTTCGAGCATACTCGACCGTGTTCCTCGTACCCCCAGGTCCTCCATTGTAGACCGCAATGATCCGCGCTGAATGATCCACCATCCACTCATTTCTCATCTGAAAACATTCCCGGCTGTATTCGGGGCAGATGAAGCGCACCAGGTCGGCACGCTCCAAGACCCGCCGATACCGCTCCTGCCAGTTCTGGCTCCAGCGGGCTTCAAATCCTTGATAGGGGCTGGCACAGATTAGCCGGATTGCCGCACCTTCATCACGGAGAGCCAACACGATCTCCGCTGCCCAAAGGTCCACACCTCTCGCCATTCCAGAAATAAATGTTTGAAATCCGTCAGCAATTGCTGTGCGGATTTCTTTTTTTAGTGCCTCTACGACCACCGCCTCCGGCTGTTCCAGCTTTTCCGGCCTGTGTCCAGTGAAGCAGCACCGATGTTGCCGCAGTTCTCGCTCCGTCATTTTACCGCTCTCCCGTGATGGTTGATACAGTTTAATATAACGGTATTAGCCATACAAGTCAACTGTATAAAACCATTTAAGTGAACGGTAAAATATTGACCAGAGGGAGGCGGCATTATGGACACACATTCCAAGCTGCGGCAGTTAATGGCGGAGCGGGGTTGGACTGCTTATCGGCTGGCGAAAGAGAGCGGCCTCTCCGAGTCCACGCTGGCGAACATTTTTAAGCGGAACACCGTTCCCTCCATCTCAACTCTGGAGTCCGTATGTTCCGCCTTTGGCATCTCCTTGGCCCAGTTCTTCGCCGAGAGCGAGATGGTGGAATTGACCCCCGAACTGAAGGAACTGTTTGACAATTGGGTGTCGCTTACCCCGGAGCAGAAACAGGCGGCGTTGCAGATGATCCGAGCTATGAATGCAAAGTAAAAAACTGAAAATTCGCCAGAGCTTTTGCCTTTTTCTGTAAAACTGAGCTGCACCGTTATTGATATCCTTGTTATTGTACTGCTTGTGGTGTAAAATGGTTTTATAAACAGGATGGTTGGAGGTGTTCTCTGTGGCGGAAGTCAGGTCAATTTTTTCATATGTGGATAAGAAATGCTATAACGGCCTGTACAACGTCGCGGCTGAGTATATCGCCAAGCATTGGGAGACTATGGACTTGGAATCCCAACGTGTGCCGGATATCCAGACTGCGGAGTTGGCGGATGCCTGGGTGCGTAGAGTGTATGTTTCCGACCTTCCCGGTGACCGCATCGCTTTCGATGTAGGACTGGAGGTTCAAATTGCGGTATCTTCCGCAGACCATCACAATGACTTCAGCGACGAGCTTACCGAGTGGCTCCGCATTTCCTGCGCGGGTGATCTGGCGCAAGGGTTGAATGACTGGACAATCACCAATACCTGCATTTACCGCAAACAGAATTTCCCCGAAAACTCCATGTCCGATGCCTTGGTTCCAGACATTCGAAATGATAAGATGGATGATGCCGCCACAGCCTTTCTAAAAGAGTATTACCCGGAAGCTCTCCGAATCACAAAGCCAAAAGAACCCCCGGTCTATGTTGATCCAATGGTCCTGGCAAAAAGGCTGGGCCTACAGGTCGAAACCCGCTCCATCCGAGCGGACGGTACCGTTTTTGACCAGCTTTTCTTCGATGACGCCGATACCGAGATGTACGATGGTGATCAGGATGAAATGGTTCCAGTTCACATCCCCGGCAAGACGATTATTGTTGACCCAACGATGTTTCTGCTCACCAATTATGGCTCTCCTGGCAACACCGTAATCCATGAATGCGTCCATTGGGTAAAGCACCGCAAAGTATATATGCTGGAAAAGCTATACAATGACAAGGCTCACGGAATCACCTGCGAGGTAACCGGCGGTGTCCAAGCAGACCTCTCCCGGCGAGCAACAGAGCGGATGGAGAGCCAAGCCAACCGGCTGTCCCCCCGCATCCAGATGCCGGCGGGTCCATTCAAGGCGAAAGCAAACGACTACATCTCTCGTTTTATGCGCGAGATGGGTGCCCGTCATGAGATCGAGGTCATGGAAGCCGTGATCCAGCAGTTGGCCACCGATTTCGTGGTGTCCAGGCAGTCAGTTAAAATTCGCTTAGTGGAGTTGGGTTTCGAAGCAGCGGTCGGCACCTTTACATATATCGATGACCATTATGTGAAACCCCATTCCTTCCGCAAGGGCGCAATCCGGGTAGACCAGACCTTTTCCATCAGCGCCCAGGATGCCGCTATCCAACGGCTTATAAATCCCGAACTGAAGAAGTTGACTGAGACCGGGGATTATCTGTTCATAGACAACCATTTCGTCTACAATACTCCGCTCTACGTGGAAAGCAATGCGGATGGGAACCTTGACTTGACCGCCTATGCCCGATCCCACATGGACGAATGCTGCTTGGTCTTTGATATGAAGGTCACCAGTAAAGTTGCCGGTGCCTATCACACGGTCTGCTTTTTAAATCGTGAGCCAAGTGACATTACCTTTGACATCACATTCCGCAACGGTTTTCAGAACGCTCCCCCAGAGCGCCAGATTGCTATGCGGAAAAAGCAACAGGAGGAGTGGATCGGTATCCGAAGGCAAATGACGGATGACCCGGAACAGTGTATTAAGCTCTTGCTCGACTGGCGTGGAATGAATTATACCAATCTTGGAGCAATTATCGGTCGAAATCCCAAAACCATAAGCAGAACGGTCAAAGGCGAAACAGAGCCAGATTTGAAAACCGCAGCTGGCATCTGTTTTGGACTCAATCTTCCTCCAGTCATAAGTGAGAAACTGCTAGAAGTGCTGGGCTGCCGACTGATGCCGATGAATCCAAGCCACCAATGGATTAACGAGGCCCTACACGTTAAGTACCCGGAGCCGTTTAAATCTGCACAGAGCTATCTCAAAGCGTTTGATGTAGAAATTTAAAATTTTTTTGGTAGAAAACGGACATAGCGTGTCCGGTGCCGAATCCGCCAAAGGAGGTGACGCTATGAGCTTGAGCATGATTGAGTTTATTGACCAGCGAATTTCCGGCTATTGCTCAGACCCTACACTGTATGATGTATCTCCATTTGGTCTGGCGGATTTCCGGGACTGTTTCATTATGGAACTGATCAAGGATTCCTATCACGAGACAGCGCCCCGGCAGTCCTTGCGGACACTTCGCGGAACGGATGACGATGATGCCAGGATGAGGGATAGCCGGATTACCAAGTACGCCCAGCATTATCGGACTCTTCAGTTTGAACACATCAAAAACAACATTGGGTGGGAAGAACCTGAACTGCTACCCGATGATGTACGATCCATGGAGGGACGGCTGGAAGGTTATCATTTTACCGAGATGCAATATTTTGAATTGAATACTATGGTAGATTATCCTCTTTTCAAGGCAATCGTAAGCAAGCGAATCTGCGATGTCAAGAAGATACGCAATAATACATTCCGGGAATTCATGACAGGCTATGAGAGCTTAACGCAGGATCTGCTTAAAAAGCTGGACGGTTCAGATGAAGACGTGATTTTTGCCACTATTGCCCTTTTTACGTTGGAATGGAAATATTGTGTTGAGCTTTCGTATTCTTGTGCTGTTAACTCCGAACGTACCGGAACTAAGGATGTCCCTCTCGACAGATTTGCGGCCCTATGCGCCCAGTTGGCGTTTCCGATTCCCCCGGAGTTTACAACGATACTGCA
Organism: Neglectibacter sp. X4; assembly: GCF_009917365.1. Lineage (NCBI taxonomy): Bacteria > Bacillati > Bacillota > Clostridia > Eubacteriales > Oscillospiraceae > Neglectibacter > Neglectibacter sp. X4. The sequence continues at coordinate 26,129 of NZ_QWLE01000011.1, forward strand.
CACAGAGAGCCGGTTTGTCCTCCACCGGATGTCATTGGTCCCTGTTATGTTCTCGGATTCGGATTGGGAAGAAGTCGAGGCCAAGCTGTGTGTCTACCTTATAATTCGGTACTATCTCAAACAAGAGATTATACATAAATGGTCATTGCCCGAATACTTCTGCGGCATGACTACCAGGGCGCAATGGGCCAGCTTTATCCGGGAGCACTACGATTTAAGGAAAATCTACACCCGCAAGGATTGGACTAACAGCAGGATTCGGTATGTACGGAATCTCTATCAGGCCACAAGAATGGATCAGGAAACGCCGAAACTGTAAGGACTGCCATTTTTCCGAATTTCCGTTCTTAGTAGACTGAACCCAATAGCGATACTATAGAGCCAGAGTTCACTGGGTTACACCCAGTTGACTCTGGCTCTTTTTTTGCGTTCTGGACCGGACACGGCGTGTCCGATACAGCAAATTTTTCTGTGTTACCATAGTCGCAGAGGCACAAGGAAACGAGCAACAGTCGATTCAAAGGCAACCGCTGAAGGCGCGGGTAAAGCCCAATAATACGGCAGCATATCAGGTGCCCATCGACACCCGCTTTTGTTTCCCTTGGAAAATCGTTATACATAACAAGGTCAAAACGGCACCGCCGTGGAGATAAAAATATCGAAGCCTGGATGCATACAGGCAAAGGATGCTATAGTCGCTAACTCTTCAATGAAGAGAAGGCGCATATGGCACCCTTGGTTCTGTGCATCCATTTTCGACTGCATGGGCCTGGGGCGCTGTATCGCTCCAGGCTTTTCTGCATCCTTTGCCCGCCCAGGCGGAAAGGGCATAGCTATGAAGAATCATCAGAAACAAACAGCCAAGGACATCGCCATGGTCAAGGCCACCTATCAAGATACCGCATTCAATAAGGCGGTCAGTGACGTCCCCGCCCACACGCCGGAGTTCAAGACCTATGTGGAGCAGGCCTCTGCCATCATGGACGAGCTACCTGGTAAGTTCGGAGCGACCCTGGCCTACCACATGGACAAGCTCCGCCTGACTAACGAGGCTCTGGCTGGCCTGTGCCTTATCAACGAGGACACTATCCGCAAGTATCGAAATGGCTCCAACAAATCGAAGCCCAATATCCAGACCGTTGTCGCACTGTGCGTGGGCCTCCGGCTCCCTCTGCCGTTCAGCCTCGATTTGGTACATAAGGCCGGACACACCTTTGCTGGTGAACCAAGCGACATCGCCTATCTGACGATCCTCTCCACTATGACAGGGAGCAGCATCTACGACTGCAATGCACTGCTCCGTAGCACAGGGGTTCCCCCGCTGGCGAAAGAAAAATAAAAAGTTTTCTGGCTACCGGGTTTTCAAAACCCGCCTACTCGGCCGTTGATAAAGGCCGCTTTCCGAAACTCTGACCCAGTTTGGAGCCTTGGAAAGCGGCCCATTTTCGGGTTTTCAATATCCGGGGCAAACGCCGTCTGGCAGGCTATTATTAAGCCATGAGGTGGCCACTCATACAACCACTGCCCGCCCGACCGGGTGGCGGCGGCAGCAACCATCAACCACACGGGATGCACCCGAATGACTCGAAAGGATAACTGATATGCAGCAAGTTTTCATCTGTTCCCCCTACCGTGGGGACATCGACCACAACATCAAGGTCGCCAGGGACGCTGGGCGGATCGCCGCCAAGAGCGGCTACGTCCCCGTCATCCCCCACCTGATGTATCCGCAGTTCCTCCGGGACGACCTCCCGGACGAGCGCATCCTCGGCATCCAGCTTGGGGCCGAGCTGCTGAAGGCCAGCGACATGATGTGGCTCATCGGCAGCAAGATCACCAAGGGCATGAAGTACGAGCTGGAGATCGCCAAGAAGATGCGCATTCCCATCCGCTGCTACGATGAGCAGCTCAACCGCATCACCCCGGACACGCTGTCCATCGATGACCGGGTGGATGAGGAGTTCCTCGCTGAATTGCAGGGCGCACACATCATCTGAGGAAAGGATACCACAAATGGATAAGAAAGTCTACAGCCAACTGGCTGAAGGCTTCGAGCTGCTGGCGGCTGGCTACCGCTCCCTGGCTGAACAGGGAGCGGAGACCACCCCCGCTGCAGCCCCGGAGCCGAACAAGCAAACCGAAAAGCCCATCACCATCGAGCAGGTCCGGGCCGTCATGTCCGCCAAGAGCGATGAGGGCAAAACCGCCCAGGTCAAGGCCCTGTTGATGAAGTATGACGCTGGCAAGCTGTCTGGCGTCAAGCCGGAGGACTACGCCGACCTCCTCCGAGAAGTGGAGGCGCTCTGATGCCTTCCACACACGCGAGATTTTCCCCCTCGGCTGCAAACCGCCGCCTGCACTGTCCTCCCTCCCTGATGCTGGAGGAGCAGTTCCAGGACGAGGAGAGCGCCTACGCCGCCGAGGGCACCGCTGGCCACGCGATGGCCGAACATCTCATCAAGAAGTACCTCAAGCAGCGCACCCGCCGCCCCGTGTCCGACTACTACTCGGACGAGCTGCTGGAGGCCGTGGACGAGTACGTTTCCTTCGTCCAGGGCGAGATCGAGGAGGCGCGGCGGGTCTGCAAGGACCCCGTCTTCACCGTAGAGCAGAGGGTCGATGCATCCGAGTATGTGGAGGGCTGTTTCGGCACCGCCGACATGGTCATCGTGACCGACTCCTACATCCACATCATCGACCTTAAGCTGGGCCGGGGTGTGCAGGTGGATGCCGAGCGCAACCCCCAGCTTATGATCTACGGCCTGGGTGTTCTCAGCAAGGCCGAGCTGCTCTACGACCCCAAGGTGGTGCGGCTGACCATCTTCCAGCCCCGACTCTGCCACTGCTCCACTTGGGAGATCACCCCGGAGGAGCTGAAGAAGTGGGGTGAGGAGGTTCTCCGCCCCACCGGGGCCATGGCCCTCATGGGGGCCGGGGAGTTCGCCGCTGGCTCCTGGTGCCGGTTCTGCAAGGCCCGAAACCAGTGCCGCGCCAGGGCCGAGGAGTTCCTCAAGCTGGCAGCGCTCTACAACGCCCCCGTCACGATGGGGCAGTATTACACATCCCATACTTGCTGTTATTGTTGAATTAAGTGAAAGTGATATTGAAATTACGCAAAAGAAAATATCCGATTTCTCGATGATTGACCCTATGACAGTATCGTCAACATTACGTTTGCTGGAAAAGAAAGGATTAACGCAAAGAATCCAAAGTAAAGTTGACAGTCGTGCGAATACAATCTGTAATACAGATAATGGATTATCTGTATTAAAAGAAGCGATTAAAGCAGTAGAAAGTGTTGACATTAGTTTTTTTTTTGAGACAGAAAATGATACAGAAGTATTTCAAAAATTATTGTTCCAACTGAAAAATAAAAACAATAAAAATTTGTAAAACGGACGTTCCTCTGCCCTGTCGTTATCTGTCTCTCATCTGAATTATAGTAATTTAACTGTCAATCATGCACCACCCCATGTGGGGGAAAGGGGGAATCATTTATGCCTTGCATAGAAGCATACAGAGAACACATCATGTATACGTTCAACGGCTATTGCAAGACCGTCATACGCTATGCAGCACTCAACGCATGGCGTGACAGGAGCAGACGGCGGCAAAAAGAAATATCCCTTGAATACCTCACAGAAGAAAAGTTTTACCCTTTAGGCACAACAGACAAATATTTTGAAGCACCTTATGAAGAATACCCTATAACGATATGCGGTCAGACAGTTATCCTCACCAATGGGGAGCTTGCCGCCGCCCTGTTATCTCTGCCAGAGAGAAACCGGGAAATCATTTTCCTTTACTTTTTCGGAGATTACACACAACAGGAAATCGGGAAAATGTACGGACGCTGCCGGAGTACGACCGGGTATCAAATCCGCAGGACTTTACAGCTTCTGCACAAAGAAATGGAGGTGCTTTCACATGGGGAATCCGAGCCTTTTACCCTATGAAACGATTGTCCGGGCGACCAGCGGAGAGCCGGAAGCCGTGGACGAGGTTTTACGGCATTACAGCAAGCGAATCCGAATCGCCGCCATTGAAAACGGGCATATCGACAGGGATACAGAGGACAGCATAAAATCCCGGCTTGTCGCTGCCCTGTTCAAGTTCCGTTTTGATGAACATGAAGCATAAGAAATCGCTTTCATTTTTGGGAAAACGGGTATATAATAAAGCAACGACAAATCGAAGTTTGAAAGGAGTAACAGACATGGAATTTCCTTTTTATGATTCACCCGATACTGCTACGATTATCTGTTGCCATATATTGGAGCGTCAGGCACCTATTCTATATGTATCACATGATGAAGATGACGGAATGTGGCAATTTCTATGCGGAGAAACACACGAAACAGATGAAGCAAAGTTGGTATCTTTAAAATGGGTTTTTGATTTAGATAAAGCCGCCACTTTCTTAGAGCAAGATTCTACCACAGTTTTCTGCTGAAAATGGACTTGTCGCATACCGCAAGGCTGCTCTATGGGCTGCTTCTTGACCGTTCCACCCTCTCACAGAAGAACGGCTGGCAGGACAGCGAGGGCAGGACGTATATTGTCTATCCCGTTTCGGAGATAACGGAAATGCTGGATAAAGGCAGCACCGCCATAAAAAGCGCACTGAACGAGCTGGACGCTGCCGGGCTTCTGGTGAGGGAACGCCGGGGCTTCTCCGCACCCAACCGCCTTTATATAAAAATACCGCAAATGCCAGTGGTACAGTTTTCCGACCATATGACAGCCATACAGCCGGAAAACCGACCCTCTGATAGCCGGAAAAGCGACCCTCATAAGGACGGAAAAGCGACCTTTGCGTTGGACGGAAAACCGACCCCTAACCAACTTACTATAAACCAACTAAAAGAGAACCAACGAAAAGGAGTGAGTGGGGAGCAGCCCGCACCCTTTGGCAGATATAAAAACCTTTTCCTCTCCGAATCCGAGTATGCGGAGCTGAAAGGGGAATACCCGGACAGGCTGGAACGGTTCATTGAGGAATTGAGCGAGTACATAGCCGCCTACGGGAAAGTGTACGCCAACCATGCCGCCGCTGTCCGTATGTGGGCAAAACGTGACAGGAAAGGCACAGGAAAGAAAGGAATCCCTGATTATTCCTACAAGGAGGGCGAGAGCCTTTATGAAATGGGAAAATCAATCCAATAAGAACATAGAAAGGTAATAAACAAAATGGAAAAAATCAAATTAGCGAAGGCATCTCGCCTGACCTCTCCAAACCCCGTTACTGTTGTCTGCACCGAAAAGCCGGATGGCAGCACCAATCTTGCTACAGTATCATGGTGGACGTACCTATCCTTTAATCCCAACATGATTGCCTTTGCAATGGCAAAAACTTCTTACAGCGGGGAGCGTGTCCGTGAAACCGGCAAGGTTATTGTAACAGTTCCCGGCGCTGAAATAGCGGACGCTGTGATGGGCTGCGGCAGCATGACCGGCAGAAATACTGATAAGGTCGGCAAATTCGGCATTGAACTTGCCAGCGTAGAGGGAAGCAAGATTCAGATTCCGGCACATAGCCGGGTGGCAATTCAGTGCCACATGAAAGAATACCATGAAACCGGCGACCACTATCTGTATATCTGCGATGTAGAGCAGGTGTACGGCAATGAAGCAGAGGAAGCGCTCTTTGCATGGAATGGCTATTCTCAGCTTCGCCCTGCAAAGTAAAGGAGAGTAGATATGGACTTTTTAGAACTGGCAGCAGACCGTTATTCTGTTCGCTCCTATTCTGATCGTCCGATTGAGCCGGAAAAAATGGAACGAATTTTGAAAGCCGGACAGCTTGCGCCTACGGCGGTGAATTTTCAGCCACAGAAAATTTATGTACTGAAAAGTCCGGAAGCCATTGGAAAAATTCGTTCCCTTACCCGGTTTGCCTATGACGCGCCGGTGGTTCTGTTGGTATGTGCAGATAAAACGAAAGTCTGGCGAAGCCCATCTGAGCACGGATATGATACCGGTGAAATGGATGCCAGCATTGTCTGCACACACATGATGCTGGAAGCATGGGCGTTAGGAATCGGTTCTGTTTGGGTGCGCGGATTTGATTCGCGGCAGGTGGCAAAGGTGTTTGACCTGCCGGAGCAGGTACAGCCGATCTGCCTGCTTCCTATCGGTTATCCGTCTGATGAATCGGTTCCTTATGAGGAATGGCACAGTACATTCCGCCCACTCAGTGAAACCGTGGAAGAACGATAAGGCGGGAAATACATTGGAAATCACAAAAGCAACGACAATGGGACAGATGCTTGATTATGACCTGGGGATTGTTGATGTTCTGGTGAAAGCCGGAATGCACTGTGTCGGATGCCCATCCTCCATCCATGAGTCGCTGAAGGAAGCCTGTCAGGTGCATGGGCTGGACGTAGACAGAGTATTATACACAAATTTAAGCATAGGCAAAATCGGCGGGCTCAAGGACGGTACAAATCAGCCCGTCGTACTATATTGATTATGAATTTTTATTATTCTTTTGCAGAATGGATGGTGGTTTAAGATCAGAAAACGAATATTGGTTGCGGACGATAATTTGGCGTTTACTTTAGCGATTCAAAATATAATGCAAAATGATTGTGTTGATGTTAGCTGTACACAGTTTGTCGAAAAAGCATTAGAAATTTTTGCAGAAAATGAATATTGTCTTGTTATCATCTCAATCCAACCGAACATAAGTCGTGATATGTCGATGCTCCGCATGATGAGGGAAAGCAAATCTGTCCCTATATTTCTGATAGACGCTATCACCCTGCATAAAGGATAAAAGGCTTTCTTCCTGTTCTCCTGTGAGGGGTACTTTCGGCTCTGTGTCGTCCTCGATCACGGTGTTTAGCTGGAAGTCAAAGGGATTTTTCCTTATACAGTCGTCCTGTATCGCTGTGTAAAAAGCAGCTTTCAGAGAACGCTTGTCATTGCTTATGGTCTTGTAGGATATTCCCTTTTCTTTCATGATGTCCTGCATGATGGTGGAGAGTGTGACTGGTAAATCGTCTGGTCTGTGGTAGCCGAGGGACATGGTTAGATTTGCCTGTGCATCAGCATCAATGAGCAGGACTTTCTTGCTCTGCTGTGCCAGACTTACGCCCAGATTGACTGCCGTGGTGGTCTTGCCGACACCGCCTGCAATCATTCGTTTTTTCATAAGCAATCGTCCTCCTTTGTGGCTCCATTATACGGAAAACCGCAGAAAACCTCAAAGGTGGGAATTTCAGCCCTAACGGGGATTTGCAGATATTCTTTTCTCGGATAGTTACTGGCAGTATCAAGGAGGAGAGGTGTGGAGAGGGGGGAAGCCGCTGCCGTGGCTATCCACCCGTGCCGCAAAAGGGCAGACCTCGCCCTCGGTGTGCGGCTATCTCTCTTGGCTTCGCTGCCGTTGCAGGTGTCGGTTGTAGAACTCCAACGCCTTGACAACAAAATCCGTTTCCTGCCCTCTGGGGACTGACCTCGGTATGAGCTTGGTTATCCGCTCGTCCTTGAAGGCGGGCTTTTCTTTCTGGTTGGGCTTTTCCTCCTGCATGATGCTCTGGATAACCTCGTCCGTGAGCTTGCCGTCCTGCATAAACTTTTTCATTTTGATAGCCTGTGCAAGTGACGGCGTGGCATCGTTATACTCCATAGCTTCAAGCAGGGTGTATTGCTGTCCCTCGGTGAGATAAGATAATTCCACCGCAGGATTAAGAGCAATCCGCCTTTCATCTACCATCATTAAAATCTCTGGTACAAGCTCGGTTAAACGAACAAAACGGAAAACCTGTCTTTCGCTATCTCCGCTTTTTTTAGCTACTTCCGAAGCACTTGACAACTTACTGCCAACTTGGCAGGAAGTTGAATCGCTTCTTTGTCCTTTCCTGCTTCCATTATATATAGAAGCGATGGGATACTCAAATGTGCCGTATCTGGTAGCAGATAAACCTATAAAATAAGCTGTTGAACTTGGAACTATCGCCTTTCAAATTAGCATGATTTTTAGCAGCTTTTTTCGGGAAATTAGCAGGAAAGGCATTTTGATTAGCAAACTCGGCAAAAATCCTGCTAATCATTAGCAAGCCGAAGCAGGATAACCGATGAACGAAAAATCCAAGTTCGATTTTTCTCTGGTATGTCTGATTAGCAAGATGGGCTTTTGCTAATCGCACTTTGCTACCTGTCCGATTTCTCTCGGAAAATAAGAAACGCCGAAAACCTTGATTTTACAGGGTTTTCGGCGGGGTTTTTGGCGTTCCCGAGGTGACTCGAACACCCGACCTACCGCTTAGGAGGCGGTCGCTCTATCCAACTGAGCTACGGAAACATTTATAAAAACTATGAAATTGTAGAACTCGCAACATTTTCCTTGTCCTCCCAAGGCGAGCGTTGGAACACTTTCTTAGGAGTGACCTCGAAACTCGGTTGTAGAGTCACTTCCTGTACCCGATAATCCCGTATTTTCAAGGCTTTTTCGCACTTTGAGTGTTAAGCTGTGTTACGGAATTACTGCTAATTTTACCCCGTTTTCGACCGTTTCATTAGATGGGAATTAGCAAGGTGGTCGGATTTAGGGAAACGGTTATATTCCCACAAGATGCCTTTATTTAATCGCTTGTACCTCGGTCTGTTACCGAGTTTTATTTATTTTACTCACTTCGCTAAATTGGAATTTGTCAATACCTATTACCATAAAGATATTTATTTGAAATTCTCTTTTGTGTTTCCAAATATTTTGTAACGTTTTCATCATAATCAGGATAATTATAACCAAGTGAATCTGCCACTTTTTTAGATATTTTTTTGAACAAACATAGACACAAATCAAACGATTTCCACATTTCTTCATACGAACTCATTGAATATGTATTTAGTAAGTTATCCCACAATTCTTTTGAAATATGCTTATCTAAAAATTTATAGTTTTTACCCAAACTGAAATTAAATCCTTTTTCAGTACCGACATACCAACTAATCATCCTAAGAAGCTCATGACGTAATACTTCATTCATATGGTCTATTGCAAATAGTATTTCACCACGAAGTAAGCCCTTGGATACATATGTTGCAACATTCCAAAATTCGTTACAACAGTCATCAAACTTTCTTTCTGTTGGACACTTAATGTAATAATCTTCATCTGTGGGAACTATTTCTGTTTTAATCATATTATCTTTATCTAACATGATTTTTACAAGTTTATCGCGAGTAAGATACTCCTCAAGCATTGAAACAGGTAACAAAGTTAAATCAATCTTTACACCATCATCAAAAAGCATTATATAAGAAAATCCTTTTTCTTCTGGAGGAAATAATTCCATATCTTCAGGTTTTTGCATCATAATTCTGTTACCAAAAACACTAAGCCAGTCATCGCTTTTCAAAAATTCTCCCATATCTATAACAAAAAAAGTAATATCATAATCTTGAAGATTGTCTTTTGGTATATTAACATTAGTGCGAGACCCCTCAAGAGTTACAATTCTAATTCTCTCATCTTGAAAAGCAAAATTCAAAACTAAATCGTATATTTCTTTTTCAGTCCTCATTTCATTCACCTCAATAAAATTATATCACAAAAAAAAGATTGATTCTAACTGTTCTTATAATTTGATAACCGCATCAAGGCAGAGCGTAAGTGCATATTCGTATGCATTACCGCCCCAGTTTCTTTCGTCGTATTTGTCAACATCTGCAAGACTGTCTGCGGTATAAAGTATCATACCCCAGGTTGCCCCTCTGAAATCAGCACAGGCCGCCAGAGCAGAACATTCCATTTCTACAACTGCACAGCCTTCACTTTTGCGATAAGCCACCTTTTCTTTGGTTTCACGGAAAAATCCATCCGTTGACCAGGTTATAACCTCCTGATATTTCATACTATGCTCAAGAATGGTTTCTTCAATTGCTTTTCTTGCCTTCTCGCTGATTTCCACAAATCGAGAAGGGGGCGCATAGTGATAAGATGTTCCCTCATCACGCAGAGCCTTGTTTGGTACGAGGAATGTACTTTCGGGGAACTTTTCCAGAGCACCGCAACTACCTGCCGAGATTACCTCTCTTACACCATAACCAATCAGCCAATCAAGTATCTGTGTGGCTGCTGCCGCACCAACGGGTGCTTGACAAAGCACAATGTCCTCACCCTTGTATTTGGTGATGTAAATGGGATAATGCTTCGTTGCACTCTCAAAAGTGGATACCTGTTTGGTATCACTTTTACTGGCATATTCATCTATGTAAGCACCAAGAAATGCGAACACACATTTCTTGGGTAAGTTCAAACCAAGATTTTCATGAGTGGGATTAAGAACTGCTGTCTGCTCTGTATCAAACTCCAAAATCGGTATTTCGTTTTTAATAATAGCCATACTATCTCTCCGTCAAATTCTTATTTAGCTAATTGATTATACCACATAAATATGAAAAATTCTACACATTAAAGCGAAAAGAAAACGGCAAGACCATTTTGTGATCTTGCCGTTCTGCTTTGTATTTAGTTTCCTACACCGAGCAGGACTTTGAACTTCTGTAAGAAGTCGGGGTTTTGAACCATATAGTTTAGCATTGCTTCTTCGGTTATGCCTTGCGGCTCTTTCTTCGGCTCTACGGTCGCTCCGTTGACCTCTGACGGGTTTTTCTTTTGGTAGAAGGTTTCTTCAAACCTTTGTGCATTGAGCCGTCTGTCCTCGTCTATGATGTGAGAATACACATCAGTAACCATCTTTACTTGTGCGTGACCGGAATCGCCCTGAACAGACTTTATATCACCGCCGTTGAGCTTCAACTTGTAGGTAATACTTGAATGTCGCAAGCTATGGAAAACTACGGGCGGTAGGTCATTGTCTTTGATTAGTTTCTGCAATGCACGGGTGATGATTTGGCTCTCCATCGGTCTGCCATTTGCATTACAGAATACGAGGTTGAAATCTTGGAACTCGTCACCGAACAGTTCCTTGTATTCTTGAATTTCCTGATAACGTTCTTTGAGCATTTCTGCCACCGTCTTAGGTAGGAATACCTTTCGGGTACTTGTCTTTGTCTTAGGCTCTTTGAGAACTAAGGCGGTGTTTGTCCTTGCAAAGAAAGCCGGAAACTTGAGTATGATGCCTTTCTCATTCAATTTCTCAAGTGCATCACGGTTTACTCGTTGCAGTTCCTTATTAACGAATATAAAAGCCGTGCCGTTTGCTATGCTTGCAGCGGAGATCTCAACACAATCCCAAGTCAATCCAAGCATTTCACCAACTCGCAAGGAACAAGAGAAAGCAAGGTTAATAGCAAGTCTTAATATATCGTCATCGCAAAGCTCAAGAGCCTTAAAGAGAGTGGGTGCATCCCATATATCACGAGCCTTGTGTTCCTCTTGTGGGAGCGTTGCATTGACACAAACGCTTTTGCCGTTTCTTCGGAATCGACCATAGCTTCGCATAAAGAATAGAAGGGATGTCCCGAACAGCAGAACTTTGTTTTGTAACCCTTAATATTCAGTTCTCGGATTAACGGAGCTATCACTTCGTCAATCTCAATATGCTCGTCGTGAAATCCGGCAATGTTCGAGTCCGCCCAAATCTCATTCGTTTTCAAATCATAGTAAGTCATTTTATCTACCTCACTCATATCGCACTTGCCCTGCGGGAGCATATAAGTCTATCGTGTCGTGCCTTCGACCTTTTTGTTTTCTGACTGAAACTGCTTTACAGTTCTTGCACTCATATTTGATTATTCCGTTTTCATTCCGGTATCCATAGTTTAGATGTCCGCAGTTCGCGCAAAACATAGGAACCGGAGTCCAAGTATCATATTTCAATTACATCACCTCATCAAATTGCTTTGTACCTTTGCTGAGGTTTTGTAAAACCAGAGTATTATGCTATTATCAAGTGGCAACTCTGCTTTTACCCTCAACAAACCACTTCCCGTTTTCTTCATCAAAGAGATAGGTTTCCTTGCCGCAAATCATCACAGTATACCGAAGTCCCGTACCGCCGACTTTAGTAGAAGCAGCTCGACAGCATTGCTTCACACGGTCGATTTCGTAAACCTCGTCATTTTCAAACTTAATGGTTTCAGGTCGGCAAGTTCCATCAATCAAATGTCTTGCTCTTACCTCCACATATACTTTTCTGCGTTCTTCCATTGCCTAATTCTCCTAACTCAACATTCCGGTCGGCATTGCGATTTCTGCCCTTTCAGGTGGCATCCTAAGATTTTGAAATAGGACACCATTTTTAATGCTGTCCTTGCCGAACCTCTGTCGGATTGTTTCAATACACAAATCGAGCTTTTCAAATTTCTCTATTCTCTCCACATTCATAAACAAATCAATCTGTCGGGGCGTGTCCTGTGGCACCAAATTGATAGCCTGAACCGTGACAGAGCGAATTGGATTTCTCCAGTCGTATCTTTTCTCAAATAAGCTGAAAGCAGCCTTTGCAATGAGCATCGGGGACTGTGTAGGCATATCCAACTTCGTTTGCCATTGCTTTGACAAAAGCGTGTTGTCCCGTATGTGAATAGCGACTCCATCCGCACACTTCTGATGGACACGGAGCTTGTGTCCGATGTCTTGGGTTAGTTCGAGGAAAACGGGCCACACCTGCTCGTTTTTCTCTAAATCTGCTACTGTGGTAATTCCGTGTCCTACGCTCTTAATTGGTGATACAAAGTCAGAGTTGTGAACAAGGGAGTGGTCATTACCGTTTGCATATTGCCAAAGAGCCACGCCATTTTTACCGAGCCGTCTTTTTAGAAAATCAGGTTCGGCATTGGCTAAATCTCCAATAGTTCGTATGCAGTAGCTATCTAATACACGCTGCGTTGCCCGACCTACACCGAGCAAATCCGCTGCGGGGAGTCCCCAAATCTTTTCCCTGAAAGTGTCCTGCGGGATTACCGTTACGGCATCAGGCTTTTTCATATCTGAGCCTAATTTGGCGAATATCTTATTGAAAGACACTCCGACAGAGATAGTCAAGCCGAGTTCAAACTTAATCATTTCCCGTATCTCGTTTGCCACCTTTTCAGGTGAACCAAAGATATGCTCTGTGCCGCTAATATCAAGCCAGCACTCGTCCATACCATACGGTTCCACTTGGTCTGTATATCGGCTATAAACATTCCGGGCAAGTTTTGAATACTTAATGTATTCTTCATAATGAGGAGGAACGACCACCAAATCTTTGCATTTTTGCTTTGCCTGCCAAACGGCATCTCCAGTTTTCACATCAAAGGCTTTTGCCGCATAGTTCTTAGCAAGGACAATGCCGTGTCGTTCTTCAACAGAACCGCAAACTGCAACCGGATATTTTCTTAAAGAAGGATCAAGCATACATTCAACGCTTGCATAAAAATTGTTCATATCACAATGCAGAATGGAACGGTTCAACTCTTTTTCGCCTCATTTCATGAAATTTTTGCAAAACCACTTGACAAACGAAATGTCGTGCTGTAATATATAGGCACGACATAAATGTCGTTTATGTGTTTTAGATTATAGCACGCCACTAATGTCGTGTCAATATGAATTTACGAAATAAATGTCGTGTTGCAAAATTTTCAGATTTTAAGACGAAGGGGTATGATTATGAAATTCAACGAGAGACTTAAAGAATTGAGAGAAAAAAGCAAATTAACGCAAGAGCAGCTCGCAAAGATTTCAGGTGTTTCCTCTCGTATGATACAGAGATATGAGTACGGAACATCTCGTCCTCGTTTAGATGCGGCAGAAAAGCTCGCAAAAGCTCTCAATGTAACTACAGATCAGCTCCTCGGAAACGGCGATATGCTTGTTGCACAAGCCGCCGAGAAATACGGCTCCAGGGGTGCAAAGCAGGCTCAGCAGCTTACCGAGGAAGTAACCGGCTTGTTTGCAGGCGGTGAAATGGCACAGGAAGATATGGATGTTATGATGAAAGCTATCCAGGACGCTTATTGGATTGCAAAAGAAAAGAATAAAAAATACACCCCAAAGAAATACCGTTCCGAGTAAGTCCGTTTTTTGTGACATATCTTTTGATAGGATTAGTGTAGGAAGGTATGAAAGGGGTGAGAATCAATGTATGTTTGTAATTCCGAAATAGTGCAAAAGGCGAATCGGATTGTTGCTCAGTGCGGCACCCGTGATCCGAAACGCATTGCAAGGGAACTCGGAATTGAGGTAATGTATTTGCCGTTTTCCAAACAGCGAGGAGCATATAAGGTTATCATGCGAAATCGCTTTATGTTCATCAAAGACAATCTGCATCCGGTTATGGAGAATATTGTCCTGTTGCACGAACTTGGACACGACACGCTGCACAGAGAAGAAGCCACCCGGACAGGCGGCTTTGAAGAATTTAACATCTTTGAAATGCAGGACAACCGTATGGAATATGAAGCAAACATTTTTGCTTCTCAAGTTGCTTTATCCGATGATGATTTTCTTGAGCTGGCTGAGCGAGGTTACGATACTCAGCAAATAGCAAGAACCTTGAACTCGGATATAAACCTTGTGGCTTTGAAAGCGGATACGCTCATATCACAAGGATATAGGCTCAGACCGCAAGAACACTGTAATGACTTTCTCAAATACAATAGATAAGACCGCCTGCTCAAAAAGAGTAGACGGTCTTATTATCGATTCACATATAACATAGTTTGTTATCGATTGATTGTGATATATTCTTTTACTTCGCAAGCATATTCTGTTTTAATATCATCCAAACTAAGAAGATTTTGAGACGGCATATTGTCTAGTATTATTATATCAAGAATTTGAAATCTCAATTCAATTACATATTTAATGTTTGCCAATAATGTTTTATTAAATTGATCAACAAGAGCAGAAGAATTCTCATCATCATATAAATCAGAAAGATTTTCGTCAATTAGAGATGTGATTCCAGTTATATTCTCTTTTGCATCTTCTTCATTAGAATCTGTAATTATCGTATCATCCTGTAATGTTTCCAAAGAAGTAAGTAAAGCAGAAACAACCCAGTTGACTTCATTTACTTTTTCTTTTAGCTGTGACGCTTGCTCGTTCAAATTATCTGATGACAATATTCTTAATATATCATTCGTATCTTGTTTGAAATAATAGTAAAGCGAATAGATTACATCGGTATATTCGTAATTTTCAGAATTGTTTGATTCATTTTTTATGCTACAAGCGCACAATGAATGCTCATGTACGGTAAGGAAGCAAGCAACCGAAAACAAGAGATAGACCGCCAGCACTACACTATTCCGAACCAAAGACCAAAAGATAAGCATTGTGGGAAAATCTAAACTTTTGGATTTTCCTACAATGCCAACTACGGCGGAATCCCTCCCACTCCTTATATCTTTCTGTATACATTGAATTTGTATTTAGTAAAATGCAGACAACACCACGGATCGGCTTTTGGTTGGACAATTCCAACCAAACACCACAGCAGACAGCAGAAAACATTCTGAACGCTAGGAAGCCGGTATGATTGTTACATATAAGGGGAAGAAAAATTTCTTTTAGGTACTTGCTTTCCTAAAACTGATGTGATACAATGATTTAATCCAGAAAAGGAGTAAAAAATATGCGGCAAGGTATTCTTAAATAAAACTATAATCAAATAGTGGGAACAAAGGATTATGATAGCTCCTTTTGTAGGGGCTTAGTTTTTTGTACCCAATTTAAGAATACTTTTGCCTTATCAATTTTGACATATCCCCAAAAACAGCAATCACAAACAGGTGTATGCTGTATATGTGTATGTCCGCAACTTATAATCCCCAGTGGTAAAAGTATTTTACTGCTGGGGATTTTTATGCCCTTTGGGGCTGTAAAGGGAGGACAATCACATGAAAATAATCAATATTGGAATTCTTGCCCATGTAGACGCTGGAAAGACGACCTTGACGGAGAGCCTGCTATATGCCAGCGGAGCCATTTCAGAACCGGGGAGCGTCGAAAAAGGGACAACGAGGACGGACACCATGTTTTTGGAGCGGCAGCGTGGGATTACCATTCAAGCGGCAGTCACTTCCTTCCAGTGGCACAGATGTAAAGTTAACATTGTGGATACGCCCGGCCACATGGATTTTTTGGCGGAGGTGTACCGCTCTTTGGCTGTTTTAGATGGGGCCATCTTGGTGATCTCCGCTAAAGATGGCGTGCAGGCCCAGACCCGTATTCTGTTCCATGCCCTGCGGAAAATGAACATTCCCACCGTTATCTTTATCAACAAGATCGACCAGGCTGGCGTTGATTTGCAGAGCGTGGTTCAGTCTGTTCGGGATAAGCTCTCCGCCGATATTATCATCAAGCAGACGGTGTCGCTGTCCCCGGAAATAGTCCTGGAGGAAAATACCGACATAGAAACATGGGATGCGGTCATCGAAAATAACGATGAATTATTGGAAAAGTATATCGCAGGAGAACCAATCAGCCGGGAAAAACTTGCGCGGGAGGAACAGCAGCGGGTTCAAGACGCCTCCCTGTTCCCAGTCTATCATGGCAGCGCCAAAAATGGCCTTGGCATTCAACCGTTGATGGATGCGGTGACAGGGCTGTTCCAACCGATTGGGGAACAGGGGGGCGCCGCCCTATGCGGCAGCGTTTTCAAGGTTGAGTACACCGATTGCGGCCAGCGGCGTGTCTATCTACGGTTATACAGCGGAACGCTGCGCCTGCGGGATACGGTGGCCCTGGCCGGGAGAGAAAAGCTGAAAATCACAGAGATGCGTATTCCATCCAAAGGGGAAATTGTTCGGACAGACACCGCTTATCAGGGTGAAATTGTTATCCTTCCCAGCGACAGCGTGAGGTTAAACGATGTATTAGGGGACCAAACCCGGCTCCCTCGTAAAAGGTGGCGCGAGGACCCCCTCCCCATGCTGCGGACGACGATTGCGCCGAAAACGGCAGCGCAAAGAGAACGGCTGCTGGACGCTCTTACGCAACTTGCGGATACTGACCCGCTTTTGCGTTGCGAAGTGGATTCCATCACCCATGAGATCATTCTTTCTTTTTTGGGCCGGGTGCAGTTGGAGGTTGTTTCCGCTTTGCTGTCGGAAAAATACAAGCTTGAAACAGTGGTAAAGGAACCCTCCGTCATTTATATGGAGCGGCCGCTCAAAGCAGCCAGCCACACCATCCATATCGAGGTGCCGCCCAACCCGTTTTGGGCATCCATAGGACTGTCTGTTACACCACTCTCGCTTGGCTCCGGTGTACAATACGAGAGCCGGGTTTCGCTGGGATACTTGAACCAGAGTTTTCAAAACGCTGTCAGGGATGGTATCCGTTACGGGCTGGAGCAGGGCTTGTTCGGCTGGAACGTAACGGACTGTAAGATTTGCTTTGAATACGGGCTTTATTACAGTCCGGTCAGCACGCCGGCGGACTTCCGCTCATTGGCCCCGATTGTATTGGAACAGGCATTGAAGGAATCGGGGACGCAGCTGCTGGAACCTTATCTCTCCTTCATCCTCTATGCGCCCCAGGAATACCTTTCCAGGGCTTATCATGATGCACCGAAATACTGTGCCACCATCGAAACGGCCCAGGTAAAAAAGGATGAAGTTGTCTTTACTGGCGAGATTCCCGCCCGCTGTATACAGGCATACCGTACTGATCTGGCCTTTTACACCAACGGGCGGAGCGTATGCCTTACAGAGCTGAAAGGATATCAGGCCGCTGTCGGTCAGCCGGTCATCCAGCCCCGCCGTCCAAACAGCCGCCTGGACAAGGTGCGCCATATGTTTCAGAAGGTAATGTAAAGATACATAATCGTCAAGACGGCAACAATCAGAAGTTATGGAGGGTAACAATGGAATATAGTAAGGAAGATTTAATGGAAGCAAAAAAGCAAATTTGGGGAGTGGGAGAGAACATGGGAACAGAGGAAAGTAAAAAAATCTGGGAGGAGAACGCACAATTTTGGGATAATGCAATGGGTGACGAATCTAATGAATTTCACAGAGAGGTAGTGCGTCCCAAAGTAACGGAACTTCTATCTCCTAATCCTGCGGATTACATTTTGGATATTGCGTGTGGCAATGGAAATTATTCTTCGTATCTTGCACAAAGAGGCGCTTCGGTTGTCGCTTTTGATTACAGCAAAAAAATGATAGAATTGGCTAAAAGACGGCAATCACAATATGCAAAACAAATTGAATTTTGTGTGGCGGATGCGACCGATAGAAAAAGTATATTAGAATTAAAAAGAAATCGAGCCTTTACGAAAGCAGTTTCTAATATGGCAATTATGGATATTACGGATATTGAACCACTTCTTATGGCTGTTTATGAACTGTTGCAGGAAAGCGGAATTTTTGTCTTTGCAACGCAACACCCTTGTTTTGTCACGTTGACTGAAAAATATATGACACCGCACAGTTACTATGATATAGCGATTGAAGGGCAACCGAAAGAGCAGATTTATTATCATCGTTCCATACAAGATATTTTTAACCTTTGTTTTAGAGCTGGATTTGTCATTGATGGATTTTATGAAGAATGTTTTAAAACCAACAAAGAAATTCCTATGGTAATGATAGTAAGGCTTAAGAAGGTAAAACGTGATAGCTTAAAATAAATTCAAGTTTGTCGGGTAAATAGCAAACCCAGCCGAGCCAGTCAACGGTCAAGATGAACGGCGCATATGCGCAGCCGTTGACAGCCCCGCCCGCCTTTGCTGGTAGGCAATCAAGGGGCGACAGCAAGAAGTGCCACCGCCCCGCACTATTATTCAGAAAGGGGAATTTCCATGACCGACCAGATAGCCTATCAAGAATATATCCAGCGCAGGTACAACGCCTTTTGCAAGACTGTTATCCGCTGTGCCGCCTTGGACAAGATTTTGAAGCTTAAACGGCAATGGGAACGGCAAGTTTCCCTTGACTATCTGATGAACGAGAAGTTTGTCCAGTTTGCCGCGTCGGAGCCGGACGAGGAATACCCATTTACCGTCTGCGGTCAGACCGTCCTGCTCTGCAACGCCGCCCTTGCCGACGCGATCTCTGTTTTGCCGGAGCAGACGCGGGAAGAAATCCTGCGCTATTACTTTCTGCGCCAGCCGCAGCGCGTGATCGGCGCGTGTATTGGCCGGTCACGCAGCACAGCGGGGCGGCATATCCAGCTTGCCTTGCAGCGGCTACGCGAAGAAATGGGGGTGAGCCGGTATGAGTAGACTTCTCCCCTATGAAACAATCCTCAAAGCCCGTGAGGGCGACCCAGAAGCCGTGAACGCTGTCCTGCTCCACTACGCCGGATATATCCGCTATTTCTCAAAAGTGAACGGGCAGGTCAACGCCGAGGTCGGGTTTGATGTGGTTTTCGATTGTGTTCCTATAACGAATGTAGGTTGACTCTTTTACCCCTAATCGTTTGGCGTGTAACCACGCATCCAGCCAATATTCATATTTTTCCTTATCTTTTGTTTTTTCCAAAGTACAGTTTACAAGGGACTACACAGGGTAGGTATCTGACGGGAGGGGTGCCGCCAGTCAGATTTTCCATGTGATGTTCAAGCTGTCGCTTGTGGCGGCTATGGTGGTGATCATCAAATCCACCACACGCCGCTTGTCATCAAAAGATACATTCTCCCAGGTATCGAGGTAGCCGGAAATCTGGCTGACCTGTTCCGGGCTGATGGCCTCCACAGTCAACTCCGCTATCCTTGCCAGAAGTTCCTGCTTGCGCCCGTCCAGTTCCGCTATCTTCACATTCACATAGGAGAACAGGACATTGTTTGCCCCCGTCAGACTGTCCACCAGCTTTTCAATCTCGCTGTCTACATGGGCAAGTTCCACTTGCAGGGCGGTGATTTTCGGGTTTGCCTTTGCCGCTTTCTTTTTTCCTGTCAGCGTCTTGTAGCTTGCCAGCTTCTTTACCATCTGCTGATAAACAACCGCTTCCAGTTCCGAAGTGATGATTTTCCCACAGCCAGGACAGCTTTTATTGTCCAGCCGTTTCGTGCAGCGGAGATACTGTTTGCCGGAGGGATTGTAGATACTCATAAGAGCATACCCGCAATTCCCGCACTTGATTTTTCCTGCCAGCCATGTGTGGGTGGCTTTCCGGGCAGACTGGATTTTCATGTTGTTCATCAGCTTCTTGCGGCAGGTCAGCCAGGTGTCGGAGGGGACGATACCCTCATGGGGAGCCAGTACCAGCATTTGGTCTTTTAAGTCGTTTTTCTTGCTGGCCTTTACATCTCGCCCTTGATACAGATAGCAGCCGTTCATGCCCGTAAAATCGGCAACGTCATTGACAATGACTGTACCTTGACTTTTGAAAAATTCGTACACATCAAGGTCTGCCTGCACATAGACAGGATTGCGTAACATCTGCGCCAGCGTGGGGCGTATCAGCTCTTTGCCATGGAACAAAATCCCCTGTTCGGCAAAGTACCGGGTAATGTCCCCGTAGGAAGTTGTGGGCTGGGCGTACATCTCAAACATCAGCCGGATATTGGCCGCTTCCTCCGGGTTTACCACCAGCTTCTTTGTGTTGATACCGTCCATCTTGATAGGCTCCGTATGGAAGCCGTAAGGGGCTTTCCCGCCCATCTTAAAGCCCCGCTGACTGCGGGAGTAGTAAGCGTCCGTTACCCGCTTCTGTATCGTTTCCCGTTCAAGCTGGGCGAACACGATACAGATATTCAGCATGGCCCGTCCCATCGGCGTGGAGGTATCAAACTTTTCCGTAGAGGACACAAACTCCACATTGTACTGCTGGAACAGCTCCATCATGTTGGCAAAGTCCAGAATGGAACGGCTGATACGGTCGAGCTTGTAAACCACGACCTTTGCAATCAAGCCCCGCTTGATGTCCCGCACCAGTTCTTGAAACTTCGGACGGTCTGTGTTCTTGCCGCTGTACCCTTTGTCTGTGTATTCCTTGCAGTTACCGCCTTTCAACTCGTATTTGCAAAATTCAATCTGGCTTTCAATGGAAATGCTGTCCTTTTTGTCTACCGATTGTCTTGCATAGATTGCGTCTATCCGATTGTTCATATTGTCGCTCCTTTTCTTAAAAAAGAAACGGAGCTGCTGACAGTTCTATTATACCGCCAGCAGCCCCGCAAATCAATGATGGGTTTGGAAAACCTTATGTCCCGGCTTCCTCACTCTCCCGCTTGTCGGCGTACTTGCGGAACACCTCATAAAGCTGCTGTTCCAGTTCCCGGCGTTTGGCTGCTTCCTGTTCCGGCGTGAACACCGGGGAGAGATTTTCCAGTGTGATTTCCTTTCCCTGAAAAGTCACGATTTCGATTTCCTTTTTGTATCTGATATTACTTATAAGATCACCTTTCCTTTCCATGCTGCCGCTGTTGCCGTTTCAGTTCCGCTAAAATCTCCGGCGGGATACGGTCAACCAGCCGCCGCATATCGTCCAGTTCGCTTTTTAACTTCGCCCGTTCCATCGTGTCATTCATCTTGCCTTTTTCGCTGGCCTTTGCCCTGACTTCCAGCTTTTCATTTTCCGCTAACAAGTCATTGATTGTGACCTTGTATTTTTTCAGTTGCCCGGAGAAGTTCTCCATCTGCGGAAACCACTTTTTCAGCATGGAGAGGGCTTCCTCTTTCTTCTTTCCGGCGTTCAGCGGGGTAATGCCGGAGAGAACCGCTTCAATGGCCCTCGCCTGTTTGGAGAGGTTGACCGCCTGTTTGAACAGCCGGGTGGGGATATGCTTCCGGCCCGTCTTGCTGGCGCTTTCCCCACGCTCCAGGTCGGGGTACTGCTCCACCATACAGGCGTGAAAATCGTCCTGCCACTTCGTCAGATTGGCCCGGTTGCCGATAATTTCTTTGGCGCACAGGCGGTTGTCCTTTGTCAGCGGCACAAAGACCAAGTGCAGATGGGGCGTTTTTTCATCCATGTGTACCATAGCCGAAACGATGTTCTCCCGGCCCACCCGGTCAATGAGGAAGTCCGCCGCCCTCTGGAAGTAGGCCGCTATCTCCTTTGGGGACTTGCCCTTGAAAAACTCCGGGCTGGCGGTAATCAGCGTGTCCACAAACCGAGTGCTGTCCTTGCGGGTGCGGCATCTGGCCTGCTCGATGCGGCTCTGAATGAAATGGTAGTAGCGGCCATCCGGCTTGACGATGTGGAAATTGTACTTGCTCCGGCTGGTGTCAATGTCCGGGTTGCTGGCGTACTGCTCCTTTTTCCGTTCATGGTGGGCTTCCAGCGGCCCCGCCGGGTGGCCCTTGTGCTTCTCAAATCGCAAAATTGCGTGTTGTGCCATTGAACTCCTTTCCCCATTCCATTCCTTTCCGGCGGGTTTTCCCGCCGAAAATATCTCTGATAGGATTGGAATGGAATGAATGTAAATAGATGGTTTTAATCTCTGTATTTCTATATACCGTCAGATTTCCGTACTTCAAGAGGATTGATTTTCGTACTCGCCAAGTACGGTTTTCAGCCCTCCGGCGTACCATAACCGGATTTCTTGAAGTCGGTGTTTGGAACCGCTTCATAGGATTTCGGGTAAATGCGGTTGGGTTTTCCACAGCCCTGTTTCTGGATTTCCACCAGCCCCGCATACTGCAACTCCCGCAGGGTGTTGACCGCTTTCTGCCGCCCGCAGCGGAGCAAAGCGACCACCTCGCAGATGGGGTAGTACAGGTAGACCCGCCCGTACTCGTCCGCCCAGCCGTTCTTCCGGGACAACTCCGCCCGGCGCAGGACAAAGGCATACAGCACCTTCGCTTCGTTGCTCAAGGGCTGGAATGTGGGTGCTTCAAAAAGGAAATTGGGGAGCCGGGTGAAACTGAACGCCTTTTCCGGCTGGTGAATATAAATCGTGTTTGTCATAGCGTGTTTTGTGGACGGTTAGAGGCCCGTTTTCCGGGGCGAATGATAAATGATACCAGCCGCCCCGGTTGAGGGCTTGCGGAGCCTTGCAAATCAAGGCTTTTCCCGCTCTTAACTGTCCACAGCAGACCTCCTTTTCCGTTCACTTTCTGTTTTCTGCCGCCTGTGAACTCTGGCGGCGCAGTCCGGGCAGTATTTGCCCCGGTTGGACTTCGGGACGAACACACCGCCGCACTCCGCACAGCGTTTCAAGTCCCTGTCCCGGTAAATCTCCGCTTCCAGCGTCCTGTCCAGCGGCAAGACCGCCCAGCGGAACCACTTGCAGCAGACGGAGAACGAAATCATCTGCGGACAGGCGCAGGTGTCGCCATCGTCCAGCGCAAGGCAGTTTCCGTCCTCGCAGTTGCAGCACTCCCGGCGTATCAGGCCGCTGGCTCGTCTCTTCTGGGGCGGGGTTATGCGGTAGGGGGAGCCGTCCGGCCTGTGTTCCAGCGGCGGCAGGTGTTGATAGGGTCTTTTGCTCATGCGTCCCTCCGTTTTCTTTGGCGTGTTCTGTTTCCAAGGTGCTTGTCCATCGATGAACTATCCCAAGTCTACACCTTTTTGACCGCCTGTGCCGTATATCCAAGAGGTAGGAAATCAGCCTGAAAAACTCCCTATTTCCACGCTCTCGGATTTGTGATATAATCAAAAAAAGATAAAAGACAAATTCAGGTTTCTGGTCTTCTTGCACAAAATAAAGGAGGAGCTATTATGCAAATTGTTTATATTCCAAGCGAATCAATGTCTGTTCAAGGTAAAAAAGATGAAATCTATAAAAGATATGGGAAAGACTGGAATATTAGAGAACAGGGAGGAGGTAACGGAAATTGGTTGTTGACCAGAAAAAGTGATGTGCTTGTAGATGGAAAAAGTTATCGTACTTTTGTACTTGAACACTACGGTAAATCCAAGCTGACAGCGAAGCTTGTTGATAAATTTCGTGAAGATGTAGCAAATGGTAAAATAAAACTGTAAATGCCTATGCCGTTATGCTATGAGCATAGTACATAGCATAACGGCTTCTCTTTCGTTGAGCTAGCAAGGAGGGTGAATATGTCTTTATCCATACAAGAGCGATTAAAAGACCTACGTGTGGAGCGTGGCTTGACGCTGGGGCAGCTTGCGGAGCAGACCGGGCTTTCCAAGTCTGCGCTGGGCAGTTACGAAACGGAAGACTTCAAGGACATCAGCCACTATGCCCTTATCCGGCTGGCGAAGTTTTACGGTGTGACCGCTGATTATCTGCTGGGGCTGTCTGAAATGAAAAATCACCCAAACGCCGATCTTGCAGACCTGCGTTTGAGTGATGAAATGATTGACCTGCTGAAAAGCGGGAGGATAGACAATACCCTGCTGTGTGAGCTGGCGGCGCACCCGGATTTCCCCCGGCTGATGGCTGACCTTGAAATCTATGTGAACGGAACGGCACTGAAACAGGCGCAGGGTGCAAACGCCATAGTGGACACGATGAGCGCAACTGTTATAAAAAAGCATAATCCTGGCATGAGTGATACGCAGTTAAGACAGCTTATCACCGCCCATATTGATGAGGACGAGTTTTGCCGCTATGTGATACAACGGGACATAAACGGGATTGCCCTTGCTCTGCGGGAAACACACAAGGACGATTTTTTCAGCGTCCCAGAGGATAACCCGCTAAAAGAAATGCTGGAAACTGCTGGTGAAATCGTCAGCCAGGACAGCGACACGGAACAAGCGTACTTGGCGTTTATCTGCAAACGGCTCAAGCTGAATTTTAGGAAGCTGTCAGTAGAAGAACGGAAGTGGCTGAAAAAGATTGCGGAAAAATCCGACTTGCTGAAGAATCCAAAACCGCAGAGAGGACGAAGATAAAAAATGCCTGAACGGCGGTTCTGGTTTTTCAGAACCACCATCCAGGCATTTTGTTTAGTAATAGAAAAAGGTGCAGTTGATTATTGCGTATTGTCAATCTCTCTCAAACCGGGTAGTAAAAATACGGCAAGCGCAACGATGATAATGCCAATTCCGCAAATGACAAACCATTTCTCAACTCCCAGCCGCTCCGCCAGAGGCCCGGAAATGACAAGGCCAAACGGCATGGCGAGGGAAGCGGCGCTTGTCAGTAGAGAAAAAACTCTCCCCAGATATTCTGGTTTGACCGTTTCTTGAAAAATCGCATTTTGCACACCGTAAAATGGAGCGGAAATTCCCATAACAGTACAGCACACAACAAAGACAAGAAATGCGTCTGGCGGCAAAAGCCCGGAGAGCATATTGCTAACGCCCATCAGGAGAACGGAAAGACCGATGGTGTACCGCCGTTTCTTAAAACCGCCCCAAATGCTCAGAATGACTCCGCCAAGCAGCATACCAACCGCAAAAGCAATTTCAGCGGCAGAGGCATGGGCCGGTGTTCCTTTGAAGTATGACATACAGATGAGAGGAAAAAGCGTACTGATTGGCATATAAAAGAACATATAAATTACACCAATCCAGAGCAGAGCAAAGAGGCCCCTGTTTTGCTTTAATACCACATACCCCTCTTTCATATCCTGTAAAAACTGTTGTCTTTTCGTTTCTGGACATAGTTCAGGCGTTGGTATGGACGAAATCGCAACAGTCACACAGGCAAGGATTGCACCCACAATATCTAACAATATAATTGCATTAAGAGGCCAAACAGCATATAAAAACGCTGCGGCAGCTGGACTGATAATCGCACTTACTGCTTGCATGGTCTGCGTGTAACCAGCGCATTTTGTAAGTTCCTCTTTTGGCACAATCATAGGTGTTGCTGCGCTGAATGCTGGAGAATGAAAAGCAGTTCCCGCACTTCGGATTAACAGGACAACCATAATAGACCATACGGGCAATTCCATGTAAAACGCCACCAGCGCCAGAATACCGCCAGCGGCGGCAATTATCAAATCCGCACCAATCATTACGCTTTTACGGCTGTGCCGGTCAACAAAAGCACCTGCAAACGGGCCTAAACAGGCTTGCGGCAAAAATCCAATCAGTGTTGCCGCCGTCAATATGATTGCAGAATTAGTTTTCGCAACCAAATAAAAGATAATGGCCATTTGCAAAATACCGCTGCTAATAAAGGATATTGCTTGTCCGGCAAGAAGTGTAAAATAAGTTTTTCTCCATGAATTGTTGTTTTGGGTCATAATGCGAACCTCCTTTTTTATTGCATTGTTCCTTTGTTTCTGCAATAAAAAGCAGGCGTTGTCCCACAGAGAGGGCAGACGCCTGCATAACAACAAAGCACGAAAAAACACCACGATACAGTTCAAAGACTGCTCGTGTCAAACCTACGTGTTCCTTTGCATACGCACGCAAAAAAAGCCCACCATCATGTGGAAAGGTACTTCTACTTTTTATTGCTTATTAGCGTACACAAATTAACACACGTAAGCCTCCTTCCAATCTCAAACTGTCGCACAGTATAACACACATCCGATAGACTTGTCAACCATTTTTAACCTTGTTTTCCATCTTGTTTTTCCATCTCTTACGGGCAGTAGCAAAGCCAGGCGAGCCAGTCAACGGTCAA
Organism: Neglectibacter sp. X4; assembly: GCF_009917365.1. NCBI lineage: Bacteria > Bacillati > Bacillota > Clostridia > Eubacteriales > Oscillospiraceae > Neglectibacter > Neglectibacter sp. X4. The sequence continues at coordinate 52,480 of NZ_QWLE01000011.1, forward strand.
GATGAACGGCGCTTTCAGCGCCGCCGTTGACAGTCTCGCCCGTCTTTGCTAATGGGTAATCAAGGCGGGAAAGCCATTTTAGGGCTTTCCCGCCCATTTCAATTTTGGGAGAAGAAAGGCCCCAAAATGAACGAGTGCGGCCAAACACTTTTAGGGATTGGCCACCTTGTCCACCCATCCAGCGGGGCGGCGGGGAACGGTCAAGGCCGGGCGTCAGCCCATTCATTTCAGCCTTGACGGTTTCCTGCCGTCCTGCTACTTTTCCCGGAGTGTGGCCACACATCTGGTCACGGTGTCCAGAGCTTTGGGACTTTTTGTCCCATAGGCCGGGGGCGGAGGACGAGGGACGGGGGCTTTCATAATACGCCCTGTCTGCTGCTGAAATCAGCCCTTTGTTTCCGGCTTACCAGCCCCAAACAAAGCCCTGCTTTCCTGCCGCGTCAAATGCCCTTGCCCTCCCCGGCGGCAACGGTATTTTCAGGGCAACGCCGACAGAGCGTATAACACACTACACTTTGCTCCGCAAAGTCGTGTGCCAAATGGGGCGCTGCCCCCTTTGGAAACCCCCGCAACAAACAGGTGCTATGCACCCAGCCGGGAGCATAGCGCCGTTTGTTGTCAGCAGCCCGTTTCACGGTCTGCGTGTAGTTCCTTGTAAACTGACCTAAATCACTTGATAAATCAGCATAGTTCTGAGCTTTGAGAAGTTTCGCTTTTACTTCGGTATAGGTAGGTGCGTATAGGTATTTATATTTTGCCTTTCCGTTTCCGTCATAGGAATCAATATACCTTGCTTCCCATCTACCATCTTTCCTTTTATAAATGTTTTCACCTGTTCTCGACATTGCTTTATATCCTTTCTAATTACTATTGGCTGACGGACAATGTGACTGAAAATAGCTTTTCTATGCAGCCAAGCACTCTGTTTTTTTGCTTTAAGAACTAAAACAAAGTTCTTTTTCGACATTTTTCAGGTATTTTCGTTTGACACCTTGACAAATCCGACAACACTATGTATAATTATATTAGGTTTTTCGAGAAAATTCTGCTTTCGTCAAGGAGAATACTCTACGAAATAAATGGGTGTTTGACAGATGCTTTCGGCATCTGTTTTTTTATTTGTTTCTTTCAAGCGTTTCAGCACTTTCTGCCATTTTAACTATTTCTTCATCCGGGACTGCTTCGGGGCTATACTCTAAAACATAACTTATTTCTGGTGTGTCAGTCCAGCAAAGATATGAATGTTCATCGAACTCATAGAGTGCTGCATCCCAATTTTTAATTTTCATTTCTTTGCAACGGTTCGCACTATCAGGATTTATCAAAACGCCAAGAGCATCCACATTTAATCCTGTGATTTCTGAAGGATCTGCCTCGTAGTATGTAGTTTTCAAAATATGATAGTTGATTTCGTTGCCTTCTTTATCGGCGTATTTTAGAGTACCCGCAACAACTGTTTCTGTCTGCTTTTTAACATCATCACCAAGCACTTCTTTAATCGCTGATTCTATGCGAATTATCATATCTTGGAGTGTGTCCTTCTCCTTCACCAAAGCTCCGATAGCAAAAGCAACTCCCAAAACAATAATTACTGCAATCAATGATATTATCAGCTTCTTTTTCATCGTGTTCCTCCCTTTGCAGATCACAAGCAGTCTGCAATATTGAAAACGGTCAAACCGTGTTTAGCAGCATAATCTACCGTATACGCCGTTCCTCCTTTACTTTCAGTCAAGTATGCTATACAAGCCGAACTATTATCTACAAGATGACGGTTGCGTTTGTGCATACAACCTCTCGTGTATTCTTCCGATGTATAAACAACCTTATCAGCTTGCTCTTTGATATTCTCATATATCTTTACATCTTCACTTGCCCAACCTCTTGTTTGGAATCGGCAAGGTAAAACAAGAATAAGGCGAATATCAGGATAGTGTTCCTTTAATTTCAAAACTGCGAGAGCTGCGATGGTATCAAAACCTAACGCTCCTCCTGCACCAAAGTATAGATAACCCTTCTTTATAAGCCGTTCAACCATTTCTTCAGTCTTGTCGAAAATAAGTTGATAATCTCCCAAAGGAATATCTCTGTGTCCGGTAAAGCAACAAGTTTTCTGTTTCACACTCTCACTCCAAAAATATCGCTATTAGCGTATAACTAACGATAATGGCATTAGTATATCACAATATCGTCAAAAATGATAGGTTTTTCGGCAAAAAAATAAGCCTGCGAAAAATCGCAGGCTCAAACACGCAAAATTTACTTTATGGTCTGTTGAATAAAGGCATCAAGAATAGCAAACGCCTTTTCTTGTTCCTCCGGCGGTAATGCTTCAAGACGCTCTGATAAGCGTGAACTCTTGACCTTGTAGCCAAAGTCAATAACATCAGAGAACACATCATCTGCTGAACATTCCAAAGCATTTATAATGGCAACTAATTTATCCAAGCGAGCAGAGCTTTTTCCTCTTTCAATATCCGATAAATAGTTAGTAGACAACCCGATTACTTCAGCGAACTGCTGCTGAGTATAGCCTTTTGCTTGTCTTATCTTTTGAATACGTTTGCCGATTATCTGTTCAACGCTCTTTTCGTTTTGCACACATTCCACCTCCAATCAAACTAAAGTCGTAACAGCTAATGCTGATAGTATTAGTATACTTGGTAGATATGACATAATACACAAGACGACGGCGAAGCACTAACGATGATATACTGAATTTCATAAAATATTTACGATATTTTCGTTGCTTATTCGCTATAAGCGTTATTTTTGAGCAAAAAAAGAAGTTACCCCCAACCAAAGTTCCGTAGTTTTTCCGCAGTGCGTCCGCCGTGCTTTTCGCAAGGTTTGTTCGGTTATCTACAATATTCAGTAAGATACCGTCAATCTTCAGGTTCGGATTGATATGCTGTTTGACCTTCCCGATGGTCTGCATAAGCTGTGTCATTCCTTTTGCGGGAAGATACTGAGCCTGAACGGGAATAATTACGCTGTCTGCCGCCGCTAAAGCGTTCAGAGTTACCATACCGAGGGAAGGCATACAGTCGATCAGGATATATTCATAATCGTTCTTTACCTTATTCAGATAGGTTCTCAAAACAGTTTCACGGCTCATAGTCGTTACAAGCATCATTTCCATTGCGGACAGTTCAAGGTTTGCGGGAAGCAAATCAACATTTTCCTCGTGATGCAAAATACCGAAATGCGGGTTTCCGTTTTCTTCACGCATTATCTCGGACAACTTATTAGTAATGGTAGTCGGCAGACTGTCATTATCTTTCCATCCGAGGCAAGTCGTGAGGTCGCCCTGCGGATCGGCGTCTACAAGGAGTACCTTTTTACCTTGCTTTGCAAGTCCTATCCCTAAATTGACCGTTGTGGTCGTTTTGCCTGTGCCGCCCTTCTGATTGCAGATAGCAATGGTTTTACAGTTTGGCATTGGCTTTCCTCCTTTCCATAGATTTATAGCCGGCTGTGTTCAGACGGCTATGTATCAACGCAGTATTTGTTTTCAACACCCCCTGCGTAAAGCTGTTGCTTTGTGTGGGAAGCACATCGGTCACAGTTTGCGAAACCGTGTCATAGGAATTTCACCTCTGCCGGGTTATCCGCCAGCTCCGTAGAGAAGTATCATTATCATTCTGACTGTCATCGCCGTATCAGGTGCAGCCTGACGCTTTTACCGGGGATTCTCGCTCGCTCTATTATCAGAGGTCTTGGCGTACCCGATAAGGTGGCTCATCATCAGAACTAAAGTCCGATGTGCCTATATATTCAGTTGTCAAGGAACAGCGAAAGAGTTGCTCCTAATCGGAGTTAAGAAATAACCCTTTCACTAATTCCCACTGGGAGAAACCAATCGGCAAGGCAAAATAAAAAATTTTTTTGAAAAAATAAAAAAAGCCACCTGATCCTGAATAGGAAAAGGTGGCTGAATGAAAACACCGTATCGTAACTGAACGACACGGTGCAACTTGAATTACTTATTCGATTTGATATTTTCCTTATATATAGAGAATTTGAAAGTTTCTATTTTTCGCTTTCCTTACTTTCATAATGACTTCATCAACACCATCGGTATATTTGCCAAGCCGGATAAGCGAATTGCGTTTGTTTATAAGAGAAGAAATGATTTCTGCATATTCACGGTCATTGAGAGCGATGTAATACTTTTTGTTTTTCATAAGTGTAACCTCCTACGTTGATTATATAATAATCCGGTCATTTTGAAAAATGTGCGTGGCAGGGAAACCCTAACACATAATAAAAAGGGGATAAAAAGGTACAGGGTAAAACAAGTTCGAACTGTTATGAGCACTCTTTTCAATTAGCAGGATTTTTAGCACGATTTTTTGAGCGATTAGCAGGAAAGCGATTTTGATTAGCAAAAATCGAAAATTCCTGCTAATTATATTAGCAAGCTAATTGAGGGTAATGGTAATATGAACACGAAAAACATGAGCAAAAAACAGCCTTAATTCGTCATCTGTGCAAAAACACAGGCATACAAAAAATAAAGCCGAAAACCTTGTAAAATCAAGGCTTTCGGCGTTGTTTGTGGCGTCGCTAAGAGGATTCGAACCTCCGGCCTACCGCTTAGGAGGCGGTCGCTCTATCCGGCTGAGCTATAGCGACATTTATCGGAAATTTTTTGCTGCCTTCCCAGGATAGCACACCTCTCTTCCTGTCCTACACCGGGTAAGCACTTTTTGAGACGCAACAAATACGCATAATATTTTACAATATGTTGGATGGTTTGTCAATACGAGTCCCAAAAGAAATCCGGGCAATGTCTGTGTTTTTTCATATGCCGCGTCCTTTTTTCTCTGAACAGTGCTTTGGAGAAAGTGTTGCGCATCCTCCCGTCGGCGCAGGGGAATATAGTAAACGCGCTTGAAAACCGGTATAGCCCGCTTTTCAAGCATGCGGCAGTGCCGCTGGTTCAAAAAAGGCTGCTGCCTCTTTTGAACTGCGTTCACTCTAACACAGGCATTGCCCCCGGCCTGAAAAGGATTGCGCTTTCCCGGCGGATATGGTACAATAGCCGTATACAGTTGGCACGCAGGAGGTACATATGAAACAACAAGGACGCAGGCAGTTTCAGCCCCGCAGGCTTGGCCCGGTGGCCGGGCTGCTGGTGCTGGCAGTGCTGTTTATCCTCTCCAGCCGCATGGGGCCTATGGGCCAGGACGCCCCGGAGGATATCACCTCCATCCCTCTGCCGGAGAGCGCGGCGGAAGGGACGCAGGGGCTTGAGGTCTATTTCCTGGATGTGGGCCAGGGGGACAGCCAGCTTATCCGCATTCCGGGGGAGGGCGGATACTTCGATGTGCTTATTGATACAGGGGAGTATGGGTATGCCGACGGCCTGACAGACTATCTGCGGGATCTGGGGGTTTCGGAGATAGACGCCCTGGTGTGCAGCCATCCCCACACGGACCACATGGGCTGCATGGCCCGGATTGTAGAGCGGTTTGACATTGGCAGCCTGTACATGCCCCAACTGCCCGAGGATCAGACGCCCACCACCCGGGCCTATGAAAAGCTTCTGGACGCGGCGGCGGACAAGGATCTCACCGTTATCCGCCTGCATGAGGACGCTTTGATGGAGTCCCCTGCCGGGGCGCAGTTCCAGGTAATGGCCCCCCGGATGGATGCGGACTGGGAAGGGGCCAACAACTACTCCGCCGTCATACGGCTGGTGTATGGGGAGACGTCCTTCCTGTTTACCGGGGACGCGGAATCGGAAAGCGAAAAGACAATCCTGGAGGACGGCTATGGGGTAAGCACAGATGTGCTCAAGTGCGGCCACCATGGCTCCTCCAGCTCCACCACCAGGGCGTTCCTGGATGCGGTGGATCCCCTGTATGCAGTGATAAGCTGCGGAGAGGGCAATTCCTACGGGCACCCCCACAGGGAAACCCTCCAGAGCCTGCAAAAACGGGACATCCCTGTATACCGCACGGACAAAGACGGCACCATACTGGCAAAATCGGACGGGAAGAACATAACCTTTGAAACCGGACTGCCCAGCGTGCCGGGGAAGGACGACTAATCTAAAGGAGAGATGGCCATGCTGACGGAAAAGAAACGGGAATTTATCGCATTCATGCTGTCTGCGGAGGTGCTGCGCTTTGGGAACTTTGTCACCAAAAGCGGGCGGAACACCCAGTATTTTGTGAACACTGGAAACTATAAGACCGGGGCGCAGCTTTCCCGCCTGGGAAGCTATTATGCCGGGCTGGTGGCGGACGTCACCGGCGGGGACTTCGACGCCATGTTCGGCCCGGCCTATAAGGGCATTCCCCTGGCTTCGGCCTGCGCCATTGCCCTGTACCGGGAGCACAACATTGACAAGCCCTATTTCTTCAACCGCAAAGAGGTGAAGGATCATGGGGAGGGCGGCGCTACTGTGGGCTACAAGCCCCAGGACGGGGACAGGATCCTCATTATTGAGGACGTTATCACCGCCGGGACTGCCCTGCGGGAGTCCATCCCCCTTCTGAAGGCCTGCGCCGACGTGGCCATCCCCCACATGTTCATCAGCGTAGACCGCTGCGAGGTGGGCCGCACCCCTGGCAAAACCGCTATTATGGAGGTGGAGGAGGAGTTCGGCATCAAAGTCCATCCCATTGTGACTGTGGCGGACATCCATGCATACCTGCAGGAGCAGGACACCTCCCCGGCCCTCCTCAAGGCCATGGAGGGCTATATGGAGCAATACTGCATCCTGCCCTGACCGCCGCCCCCATTCTAAGAATCCCCCCGCCGCAGGCACGCGCCTGCGGCGGGGGGATTTTTCAAAGGCGGCTTTGTCACCACAGCAACTGGCCCAGGCCATCCAGATCCCACTGGCTCATAGAGGCCAGGGGCGCGTCTAAAAGGGACTTCTGCATATCCCACAAAAGGGAGCCTGCTTCCCCTGTGTCCCGGACAGCCTGGTACTGGCTGGCGCCATATGCCTGATCCAACTGGCTGTACAGCGCGCTGTAGGCCCGCTGTATGTGGGTGATCCGCTGCTTCCCGGCGGCAAGGGCCTTCACAGCGGCCTGGGCTGCTTCCCGGGTGGAGATGTCCAGCGCATCCAGACCCAAAGCCTGCAAGGGAGGATGGGACAGGGGCTTGCCAGGCACCGCGTCTCCGCCAGGGCGGGCTTTGGCAGCGTCCCCCCTGCCCGCAGCCGTAACCCTGCCGCCGCGAATCATAATGGAGGCGGTCTGCTGCTTTCCCACGCCGCTGTCCCGACCAATGCCCGCGCTGCCGGCGCTGCCTGTGGCGGTAAGGGCGCCGGCAGGGCCGTCGCCGCCTTTTACCCGGTCAATGCACAGGGAGGTGCCATCCCCCAGGGAGATGCCTGCGCAGCCTGGGCCGCTTTCAAAGATGTTGTGGGTGCCGTCGGGCAGCAGGAGCGTCACCTGGTTGCCCCGGCCCAGGCTGAAGGCCCGCCCGGAGGCCACCCGGCACTCCACCTCGTCCAGGGTAAGGGATACAGCGCCGATGCCGTCTGCCAGGGCCAGCCTGCCGCTGAAAGGCTGCTGGTTCAGGTCTGTGCCCGCCCCGCCGGATATGGCGTCCACCTGGCTGGTAAGCACCCGCAAAGTGCAGCTTTCCTCTTCATAGCGCCAGTCTGTGTCGGCGTCGCCCCCGGTGACAGTAAAGGGGTTGGGATACAGGGGGGCCTGCTGGTAAGCGCTTTCCCGCTGGCTCCACAGCAGGTATACATACCGGGTGCGCAGCCGCCCGGCCTCGTCCCGGCCCTGCAGGAGTACGCTGTGGGCGGGATAGCCATGGGAAGGGTCTGGCTTTGGCAGCCAGAGGCGGGCCATCTCCTGCCTGCCGCCCTTTGTCCAGGAAAGGGGCGCCTGCCTGCCGTCTACCGTTAGGGAGGTCAAGGCGCTCCAGCCCGGCACCAAAGCCTTCCACAGCAGATCAAAGGGCTTCACAGCCTCTCCCTGGGGGGTGTAAACCGGCATGGGCCTTGCCCCCAGCAGGAAGGAGGCGCTGTCCAGCACAACGGGGACAGGCTGCCCCTCCGGGCTTTCTTCCTGCACCGCGGCGGCACATCCCAGCAGGCGCAGAGCGCTGCCTGCCCCGCCCTGCAAAGAGCGAATCCGCACCACTCCCTCCCCCTCCAGGGTAAGGGATGTGCCAGCGCCCAGCCGCACCTGGCCCAGGGCGCCGCCCCCCTGGCTTTGAAGCCGCGCCTGGGGTGTTTGGACGGTTAGCTGCGGAATGGACGCCCCCCGCAGAACCACCATCCCCGGGCCTGCAAGGCGCAGGGCGGGGGCCTGGCCGCCAGTCCCCTGCAGGAGCAGGGGCATGTCCCCGGCTGCTGTAAGCACGCCTGTTTGGGGGTCAAAGGAAACGCCGGAAAGGGTGGCGCCCACAGCCCGAACCCCCGCCGCTTCCAGGGACTCCCCCTGAAAGGCAGGGGGCTGGCTTTGGGCTTCCGGCTGGCCCGCCTCCCCAGGCAGGGGGAAGGGCTGCGTAAGCAGGCTGTCTCCACCCGCGCCCAGGGGAAGATCTGTCTCCAGGCCCTCCAGGGAGGCCAGCAGGTTTAACAGCAGGGAAAGGCCGTCCCCGCTGCCGCCGCCAGGCAGCAGGAGGGCAGGGGGTATGCCGGGATCGGCGGCCCCGCCCTCTGCCGGCAGCAGCAGATCCGTTAAAAAGGACTGAAGGCCCGGGGCCGCACCTGTGGTGAACTGCTCCTGGAAGTCGGCAAGGCTGGTGAATCTGCCTCCTGTCAGGCTCTCAACAGCCTGATCCGGCGAAGCGCCTTTTGCTATGGCCTCTAAAAGCTTTTGCAGGCCCTCTGCCGCCAGGGCTGGATCCAGGGCCTCTTGGGAGCCGCCCCCGGCAATGACAGAGCCTAAGTAAAGGGAAGCCAGACAGCCCGCGGCAGAGCTGTCCTCCAAAGAAAGCCTGCTCAGGGCCTCCAGGACTTCCCGGCCAGTGGCAGCGGCATCCAGGCCCAGGGCCGCCAGAAGCGTTTCCTTGTCCGGCGGGGCGGAAGCCATGCCCCCCAGCAGCCAGCCGGGCAGGCTTGCCGCGTTTTCCCCTTCCCCCGGGAGAGGCGCGTCCGCCTGGAAGAACCCCGCGTCTACAGCGCTGCGGATCACCCGGTCTACCTGCTTGGAAAGCTCCTCCAATTGGGCCTGCAGGGCGTCGGAGTCCTCCGCTGTTCCCCCGGCGGCCTTCTGGGCCAGGCTTTCCATGCGGCTTAAGGCGTCCCGGACCTCCGCCAGGGCGGCTTCCCCGCCCAGCAGGCCCCGCTTTGCCTGCTGCACCTGGCCTGCCGACTGGCTGATACGGGCCGCCAACTGCCGCAGGGTGTCGGAAACCGCCACGCCCGGCTTTGTGCCCGCCTGCCGCACAGAGGCAGAGCCTGCCTGCTTTTCCGTTTTTGCCGTCCCTTCATAGCGGGGCGGCGCAAAGCCCCTGTTCCTGCGCACTCTCAATTCTCCCATCCGCTGCTCCTCCTTCCAGCAATGCCTATAATCCTATAACATAGATATCGTCCCGCTGGCAGGAAAAATAAGCATAAGCCCGGGATGGCTTGACCCAGGGAAACCGCCGCCGCAAACACAGCGCGGAAATGTCAAGAGTAAATGCGAAAAAATTTGAAATATTTTTTTCATAGGGCGGCGACGGCTTCACGGAAGAGCATTTCAGACGTTTTCCAACCTAAAATTTTACGTGGATAGTTGGCAATCCAGCTTTCCGCGCGCTTGACTTCTGCGGCGGTCACTTTCCCGAAGTCCGTTCCTTTCGGGAAGTGCCGCCGTATCATTTTGTTTTCGTTCTCATTGCTTCCCCGCTCGTAACTGCTGTATGGGTGACAATAGTAAACCTTTGTGCGCTTTCCCATCGTCAGCGCGGAACGTTCCAGCCGTTCCACGTCCGCGAATTCCCCGCCGTTGTCAACGGTGATCGTGCGGAAAATCAACCGGAAGAGGCGCGAACCGAAACGCCTTTCTATGCGATCAAGAGCGGCAACCACGCTGTCAGCCGTCCGATCCGGCATTAGCTCCATAATGGGAAGACGGCTTTTCCGTTCGGTCAGCACAAGAAGGGTTTTCTTTGAACTCTTCTTTTTTGAATAAACGGTGTCCATTTCCCAATGTCCCACATCTTCCCGCGCGTCCACTTCGGCGGGGCGTTTCTCTATGCTTTCACCTTTCGGCGCGCGCTTCACTGTTTTAACTGTGTGATATGGCCGCTTGCGTTTCGGTTTTTCCGGCAAGTCCGCGTTCGTCAGGCGAAGGAATACGCCCTTTGTTATGTAGTTGTAAAATGTGCCTACACAAATAGACGTTGAAAACATCTTCCCTTCAATCTCAATGGACGCAAGAGCGGCGGCGGGGGAATAACCTTCTTCCACCACCTTCTTTTCCAGATATTCCGCAAGGGCGCGATCGTTCCCTATTTTCAGGTCTGCGCCCTTCTTCGATAGGTTTTCACGGTAACGCCTATGTGCTTCGTCCGGATTATAGCGATCCACTTCCACAAGATCAGTTGTCAACTGCTTCATGCGTGCGCGGTTCTTTTCCCGATATATGGTGCTAACGTGTACGTGCAATCTATCCGCGATTGTCTGCGGCTTTTCCCCGGCCAGCAATGCGGCTTCCAGCTTGTAACGGTCTGTTTTTGTTAAATGGCTGAAACAGTGTCCCATGTTGTAAACCTCCATAAAACAGAAAAAAGGGGGCGGTTTCCCGCCCCCTACGCCTTCGTTTATTTATCGCCCCGTTATTTGTAATTCCTGCTTCAAGGCCGCTTGAAGAATGGCAGATACGTTTACGCCCGCCTTGTCTGCTTCCGCATTCAGCCAAGAAGGCAAAGAAACATTGCGGCGTACCGTCCGCATATCGTTCTTCCTGCGATATTCCGAAAAATCCACGTCAACCAGCGTTATAACGTCTTCTTCGTGTTCTTTTGAAATTCCCGCAACGTCAGAGGGGCGCGGGATTGCCTCTTTTTCGTCTTCCATATCAATTCCCATAATGCCGATTGCGTCCCGCGCCATTTCCATAGCGTCCGCATAGTCCGTCCCTTGCGTGTTGATGTTGAAATCAGGCACAAACACAATGATATGTTTTGCTCCTTTGCTCATAACAATAGGGTATGCCGCTTTCATGTGAATACCTCCAAATTATTTTATGATATATTGTTTGCCGTAGCGCGGGGGCTTATTGTAGCCCCCGCCGCCGTATGATTGCCCTTGCTAATTCTTCGTCCGTTTCTCTGTGCCGTACCACGCTTTCACGTTCTTTTCCTTTTACGTATATGTCATGGTTTGCACCGTGCCGTTTGAACTTCCAACCATTCTTTTCTAATAATGCTATGAGGTCTTTTGTTTTCATGTCCCGCCCTCCTATTCCCCCATTATACACAATAAATGTGTATATGTCAATAGCTTTCAGGAAAATAAATGCGAAAAAATGCAGAAACGGCGGGTTATCCCGCCGCTTTTTCATTCTTCCAACCCGACAAGCCATTGCGTAGACACGCCAAGCACCTTTGAAAGCACCATCAATTCATAATCGGTCACAAAGCGCGTGCCGATCTCCATTCTGGAAACGCTGTCCCGCTCCATAATCACACCTTCGATCTGCAACTTTGCCGCAAGGTCTTCTTGCGTAAGCCGCCGCTTTAGCCGTGCTTCCCGTATTCTGTCCCCTGAAACATTCTTCTTCCCGTGATAATCGTATATTTTCACCTGCCTTCGCCCCTTTCTGTGTTAATCATCAGCGCTATTCTTTACTTTAGCGCATTTTTGCGGTATAATCGTGTTAAAGGTCAGAACACAAACCGCGTTCCGGCCTGTTGCCAAAATATGAAAGGGGCTATTCAAACTATGAAAAAAAGCAAACTGATCCGAATTGTTCTTCTGTCCTGTTCGCCTCTCTGTCTGGCCGCGGCAATAATCCTTTTTGCCGAAGGCGACATAGCTTCCGGCGTTTGCGGCCTTGCGCTTGCCGCTGTGCTGATCTTTTTCGGATTGCGGAAGAAGAAAACGCCGCCCGCAATGAAGCCAGAAAGCTCGCCTTTGTCAAATTCCGCTCCCGTCGCGCCGCCTGAACCAGCAAGGCCGAATATCCCCGCGGCTACCATTGCCCCGCCTGCGCCGAAGCAACCGGAAGCCCCGCCCGCGGCAACCCCCGCCGTGCCAGTTCTCCCCGCGGTTTCCGGATATGAGTTGAAGTATAAGTATTCCGAAGTCAACATAGCCGGAAGCGCACATTATGAATGTGACGGGCTTTCGATCGGAAAAATGATTGACTTTGTACCAGAACCCGACAACGAACACGACCCGAAAGCCGTTGCAATTTTCTATGATGGTATCAAGCGCGGCTATCTTCCAGCAAACCAGCTTCAAGCCATGTATCACGACTTCCGCGCCCGTGGGGGCGACGCGATAGGCATTATTACGCGCCTTGGCTCTGGAAGCCTTCAAATGCTTTTGGGTTTTTATGTGAAAACAAAAAAGCCCGCGACGGAAGGTAAAACACTTTTGCAGGACAACAAAAAAGCAAAGGTCTTCCGACTTTCCGGGCGCGTTAGCGACGATATGTTATCCAGCCTATCAATATACGAAAAGGGCGACGGCGTAGAATATGAATTCGATTACACGAAGGGCAAGTATTTAGCCACTATCGGCGGGGATATAGGCTATTTCCCAAAATCAGCCGAAGCACTGCTTGAAGCAGGCGCAAAAGCCTTCATTGATCGCATTGACTACGATAGCGAAAAAGACAAGTACACTGTTTATGTAGCACTTTTCCCAACAGAAGGATAACCCCGCACACAAACGAAAAAAGCCCCCGTGCCAGCCGATAACGGCCAGCACGGGGGCTTCTCTATGCGTTCAGTAAATGGGGCGGGTGTTACCCGTTCCATGTGCCGCCCAACGCGGCCACGGTGAAGCGTCCGGCCCTGCCGTCCACAATAAGACGGTTTGCGGCCTGAAAGCACCGCACGGCATAGGCCGTGTTGCGCTCATACACACCACTTGCGCCGGACGCGCCGCAATGATACCCGCGGGCGATCAAGGCGGCTTGCAGGGCCTTCACGTCTTCGCCCTTCATAAGCGGTTTTGTAATTTTCAGGACGCGGGCAACCGCCCAGCCTTCCGCGGCGGGGGCTTTTTCCTCTTCCGCGGCTCCACCGCCGCCAGCTTTGGGGGCGGCCTGCGCCGCTCCCTCTTCGCTCTGTTCCGGAATATCGCCGTTCTGATCCGGCGCATGGGCGGCTTGTTCCGTATTTTCGCCGCTTCCGCCCGATCCGTTATCCGGCGCGCCGCTTTCGCCCACGGCCCCGCCGTTTCTGTTATCGGCTTCGGCGGTTTCGTTACTGCCGCCGCCTGCGGACGGGGAAGGCTCCGAAGCGTTGCCCGTTTCGGGGGCGTGGGCGTTTCCTGTTTCCGCGCCCGCGGCGGGCGTGGCGGCGGCCTGCCGCTCTTCTACCTTGTCCCGCTCGACGGGCGCGGCGGTTTTGTCTGCCTTCGGCTTCCGTCCCGGCTTCTTCTTCGCTGTGGTCTGCTTTTCGCTCATTGTGTGCAACCTCCCTTAAAGAATAGGCCCCCGCCGCCGAAGCGAACGGCCAGCGGGGGCGCGGGCTTTATGTACGCTGTTCCGTGTGCGTCTTCGGAAGGGCGAAAACGGCGGCTTCAATCGCGCCATCAACAATTTTCTTCATGTCGCCGTCAAGCTCCACCCCCGCCGCGGCGATAAACTCATACACAAGCCGCGTTGCTTCGTCCTTCCGCTGTGCCTCTTCGATCTTGCTTGTTTTATAAAGCTGTTCCGCGGCCTCTGCCGCCTTCTGCGCCCACCCGATCACGCGGTCAATAAAAGCGATTACCTCATTGCCGGGAAGGAAGGTCTTTAAGGTGTCAACCACACAATCCGCGGTGTCAAGCACCGTCCCCGTGCCTGCCAGCACGCCGGAAAGGTTGATCCCCTTCTGAACCAACCGCGGGATCACCACGGCCAGCCCGCCGAATACCGCCAGCACCGCGGCCAGCACCACCAGAAGAATAATTGCGTTGTTCATGTTTTCGTTTCCTCACTTTCTTTTATTTATCCGCATACGCTCATACAAGCGTAAGATCGGCCAGCTTGACGGCGGCCACCACTACGCCGCCGAAGGTGATAACGGCCCGATCGCCGGAAATTTCTTTCACGGTATGATCGCGGCCATAGACGAAAGAGGCAAGCCCGCCGCCCGTGTAGGTCTTCGCGCCCTCCTTCACGCGCACGGTGCTTCCCGCGGTAATCTGCGGGGCGGGGGCGGGCGCGGCGGCCTGCCCCTTGCTTTCCTCCACTATGAACGCGTCCGCGAAGCCTGCGGCCTTTGCCTTCTGCAAGCAGGCTTCGGCGTTGGCCTTGACGCTGTACGCGCCGATCTGGACGCGGTAAAGCGTCTTCGGCTCCGGCGCGGGGGCGGGCGTTTCCTCCGGCACGCCTAACCGCTTGTTTACCTCTGCGGCGATCTGCCCGTGAAGGTTATACAGATAATCGCCAGGACACGCCTTCGCCGCAAACCAGCGGTGAACGGTCATGTTCTGCTTGTCCACCTGTCCGATCAACGCCTTGTCGCCCTTCCAAAGAAGCCGCTTGATCCCGTTGCGGCGGCAAATATCCGTCACAAGGTCAAGCAGGGCTTTATATGCCTTGTCGGACACGTGCCACCCTGTTTCCGCGCCGCCGTCGTTTGCAACCTCGATCGTAACGGCGCGGTTGTCATTGGACGCGGAAGACGTACACCACGAACGATCCTTTTCCTCAACATACATTGCTATGCGCCCGTCGCTCCCGATCCCGTAGTTGCTGGAAGCCTGCCGGGAAGACGGCGCAAAGACGTTCCCGCACGTTTCAACGGAAAGATCGCCCGCCATGCAATGAATAGAAATGGTGTCGATCTTGTGATTGCGCGGGCTTGTCTTGTTCGGTGAAATTTTGGTATAACAAATCAAATTGCTGTTGCTCATTTTGCTTTATCCTCCGTTTACGTGATTTTCCAGTGTGTCAAGCCGCTTGTGCGCCTGCTTCGCGGACGCTTCCACGGCAACCAGCCGTTCCATAAACTCCGTGTTGGTCTTTCGCTGTTCCCGCTGTTCGGCCTTAATATCATCAATGCCGCCTTTGATATAGCCGATTTCGGTTAATACCGTCGCGTCGCTCTTTGCTTCGCTCTCTGTGTCGCTCTTCCTGTTGCGGGCGAAGGCGGCATAGCCGAAGACGATTGCGCAAACCGTACTAACCACCGAAAGCACCGTTAAAAGCTGTTCCACGATTTCACCCCCTTTCCACTCGCTCCCATTGCCACATACCCGGCGTGTCAGGCGGGTATACGCAATTCGGCATATCTCCCGCCGCCTTGTAAACTGCGCCTTTATAGCTGTAATATAGGCCGCTCTTCACGGCTACCAGCACGCCCGCGGTTTCCGGATATGGGATCGGATCATCTGCCGCGCCTGTGTGCGCCAGCTCCACAAGGCGGTAATACGCGAAGGTAGTTGCCACGGGGAAGGCGGCGGCATTGGACGTGTGCGGGGCGACGATCTCAAACAACAGGCCGCCCGCCTTTATAATCTCGCCCACGGTGTTATAGGCGTGATTATCTATGAATTCCGGATAATCTACCACCGCCGCCGAAGCAAGGATCATTTCGTCAGAAATGGCCCCCGTGCCTGCGGCGCGATCCCCCACGATCTGCGCCTTGAAGGAAAGGGAAAGCAAGGCGGCGGTGCTGTCGCCCGCCGCCTTCACTTCCCGAAGCTCCTTCTTCAACTCTTCCGTGTTGTCCGGCTTGTCCGGCCTATGTGTCACGCTCATTCAAAATTACCCCCAATCGAAGATACCCAGCATTCGGAAAGGGCTTCGCCGCGGCCCACGGTCACGCGGACGTTTAGGCCGTACTGCACCGCCGCGTTTTCCGTGTTCTCGAAGACGTGCGCCACGCCCTGCAAAACCGCGTTCGTGCAATCCTCCCACGCGGGGGAAGGATCAAAGGGATTGTTTGTCACTTCCACCTTGAACGTGCCGCCCGCGGGAATATTCCGCGTAACAACCACGTTCGCCCGCTTCGGCTGTTGCGTTGCTTCCAGCGGCACGGAAAGATAGATCACAAAGCCGTTGATCGCCTTTGTGAAGGTCAGCGTGCGCACCGCCGAATTGCCTGCGCTGTCTGTGGCCGTGATCGTGATTGTGTGCGCCGCATTCGTCAGCGACGTAAAATCATTCCCGGCCAACGTCAGGTTTACAGACTTTCCAAGCGTGGGCGTGTGCGTCTTCAAGGTCTTTCCGTCCACCTTTTCAACAACGGTCACTATGTCGCCGTCCGGATCGTCCACGGTGTAAGCGTAGGAAAAGCCCTCCCGCTTCGTCCCAAGATCGGCGTTCTGCCCGGAAATTGTGGGCGGCTGATTGTGGATCACCGCGGACGGGCTGGAAGTGATATATGCGCTTTCATTGCCCACGCTGTCCCGCGCCTTCACGCGGTATTTTACCGTGTTCCAGCTTGTAGACACATTTTCTTCAAATGTGCGGGCGGCTGTCGCCGCCACCTGTGTATAACTTCCGTTGTTTGTGGCGCGCTCCAAAATATAGGTGATCGCGTCGCCCTCCGGATCGGTGGAAGCTCCCCACGATACCGCGATCTTCTGCCCGCTGTAACAATTCGCCGGAACGGAAACGCCGGACGGCGTAGACGGCGCGGCGTTCCATTGAAATTCATAATTCCCCTTTGCGTTGGTGCTGTCAGATACCAAGATTGAAGAATTAAGATTACAAAGCGGGCGCACGCCCCGGCTGCCGTAGTACGCGCGGCCGTTGCTCAGCGCGCCCGAAGAAATGACATTGCGCACGCTGCACGAATCGCCGGAATCCGGCGTGCGAAGCCAGTAATACCACGCCGCCGTAGCATTCAAACTGCTGTTTGTGTACGTGCTGTTTTTCACGCATTCCGCTGTCGGGTATGCAAGGCGGCTTGTGTTGTCGGAAAACAAGGCCAGCTTCACGCCTTCGGCAATGTTGTTTTCGTTTGCAAGCCCTACTTCCGTAGTTGACGGAAGGTGCATTTTCGCCTTTACGGTTTCGTAGCTCCCGCCGTCCGTAACGGTGTTTTTTGCCACCGTTACCGTTGTTTCCAGCAGGGCGGCAACAAAGCGATCATCAAGCATTGCAAGGAAGCCCGCCTTGTCGGAATACGGATTGTGATTGCTCCAAACGTTAGCCGCCGTGGGCGGCGCGTCTGCGCTGTGCTTTGCGCTGTACCACTTGCCCGCCGCCGCTGTGCTGTTCAGCCATTGAATGAGGTTTGCGTACAAATAACGGTTGTTGCCGTAGCTTCTGCGGTTGCCGTCGCTGTTGGCCGCTTCCATTGCGTCAAACGCAAGCAAGATCGGGATTTTGTCAGTTATCAGCGTTACCGAATTCGCCGGATAGCCTGAATGATTTTTGTCTGCTACCTTAAAAACAACCGTTGCCCCTAACAGCGATTGAAACGCCGCCTTTACAGGAACTTCGATCGTTGCGCCCACGGCAAGCGAACTTAAAGCCTTTGACATTCCTTCATTCCCCCTTTTCTGAAATTGAACCGCCGTCACGCTCTTTCAGCGCGGCGGCGGCCTTGTTGAAGTATTTGTTGAAATGCTGATCCATTTTGCGGATCAAGTGATAGCAATTCCCTTTCGCCGCGTGGCCGCGCCAACTCTGGTATGATTGCTTCACGGTGTCCGGCTCGATCTTTCCGGCCTCCATCAGCCCGCACAATTTCTTCACCTTGCGGCGGGCGTTGCTCTTTGACTTCCGGCGCACCTTGCGGATCACCGCGCCCGTTTCCGTCAAATATGTATGGAAGCCTAAAAAATCAATCCCGTTTTTCAACGGGTATATGGCCGTTTTCTCATTCAGCGAAAGCCCTATTTCGTTTACACGTCTTTCAATCTCCTTCCAGCAATAGCGCAAATATTCCTTGTCTTCATGGATCAAATAAAAATCGTCCATATAGCGGCCATAGAATTTCACTCCCAATTTTTCCTTGATGAAGTGATCCAGCGGCGAAAGATAAAGCAGGGCGAAAAGCTGTGAAGATTGATTGCCGATCGGAATTCCTACGTTGCCTTCCGTGCTGTCTATAATCATGTCCAGCAACCACAAGCATTCGGGATCGTCAACATACTTCCGCACAAGCTCCTTCAAAACGTCGTGCCGGATCGAATAGAAGTATTTGCGAATGTCGCCTTTCAGCACCCAGCCGTCAACGCCCTTCTTCCGGTAAAACCGCCGCATGAACTCTTCCAGACGTTCAAGCCCGAAGTGTGTTCCTTTGCCTTCCTGCGACGCGTAATTATCCTTGATGAAGGACGGCAAAACCCGCGGCCCTAACACGTTGTCGCATAGGGCGTGTTGCACAACCTTGTCTTTGTAGCTGTTCGACATTACAATGCGTTCTTTCGGCTCGTACACCTTGAACGTGTTGTATGGGGAAAGGCGGTAAGTTTTCGCCCGTAACTGCGCGCTTAAAAGGTGCAAGGCTTCCAGCAAGTTTACTTCAAACTTCGCCGCCGCTCCCTTCCAGCGTTTGCCGCGCCGTGCCTTCCGGTATGCGCGGTATAGATTTTCAAAATTCCATACTTTTTCAAAGTCCGTCATTTATAAAAAGCTCCTTGCCGTGTGTAACCTCGGCCAAGCCTTGCGGCCATGCTCCGGTATCGGCAATCTTGTATTTATCCCTGCTGTGGATAGCAGGGAAGGGAAACACTTTCCTTTGATGGTGGTATTGTGTTTTCGGCCAGAATTCGGCGCAAGCTGAATTCTTCGGCCTACTCTGTCGAATGATCCACCGAAGCGGGCGCACGCCCCTGTTGCCGTTGTACGCGTTGTTGTTGTTCAGCGCGCCCGAAGAATTGACATTGCGCACGTTGTACGAATTGCCGGAATTCGGCGGCGGGGCGTGCAAAAGGAAAAGAAGAACCTACAAAGTGTTCCCCGAACGGTTTTCTAAGCTCTCGTTTTGTCCCGCTTCTTCCACGCGGCCACCATGTACTTTACATCAAGAACCAGCTTCGACCAGAAGTTGCAACTTTTCATTGATATAAAGCCCATTTCCTGCGAAAGCTCAATAAAAAATAGAAGCTCCTTGCAATAGGTCATTGCCCGCGCTTGAAGCCTCTGCCGTTGTCTGAATTCGTCCGCTTGCCGCAAATCTAATTCGTTCGCTTCAAGCGTCATTTCGTAAATGTCAACCGCTTTATCCTGAATGCGGTTCACCAGCGTAAAGCGGTATTTCTTCGGGTAACGCTCCGTGCTGTTGGTGATCGTGAAGGTATGCTTTACAAGGTCTTTCGCCTTCACAATCACGTTGAATTCGGAAGGCTCTTTGCGTTCCCGCTCCTGTCCCTGCATTCAAGCACCGTCCTTTCCTGATCCGCTCCAAAATCGCGGTATCTTCGGCGCACCCCTCAAAATCGAAGCCCGCCGCCGTGATTGTCAGCGTGGCCGCGTTGCCGGACGGCGTAACGCCGCAAAGCACCACCGCCGCCGAACCGCCGCACATTTCGCACGGCGGGCGAAGCTCTGTGAAGATGTTGCCGATTATGCACGATAATTCCGCGCCCGTGCAAGCGCACCGCGTCAACATTCGATCCGGCGCAACGCCGCGTTCCATACGCCCGTTGATACCACGCCGTCCAGATCGTCAAAGAGGATCAAGAACGGGTTTGCCGTTATGTCATTGAAAAGCACGGCTTCGATCAACTCAATGCGCGCGGTGTTGCTCTGTATCATGTTCACCAAATGGCCTGCGGTGTCTTCGTCAAGCACGTTCTTCACCGAAGCAAACCATGCGTTGAAGTCGTTTTCCGCTTCCAGCTTAAACGCGTTCATGTAGGCTTGCAGGGCGTTGTACTGCTGATCCCCCAAAAGCTCCAAACTTTCCATATAGGACACAAGATCGTTGAACTCTTGAAGGCTCTGCCCCTTGTAGTCTGAAAACCACGCTTCAAGCTGTGCATTAAACGCGGCGGTGTCTATCTGATCCACCACGCCCGCCACCACGCCGCAAAGGGAAGGATCAAGGCGGCGATCCGTTATGACGGCCTGCGATATGGCCGTAACGCCCGCGCCCGTGGTAATGTCCGCAAGGCACAATTCGTATGCGTCCGCGTCCCTCTGCAATGCGGGCGGCGTGGGCGACGCGGACGGCACGGAAGACTTCACCACAACGGAAATTAACCGTTCCGTCAAGTCCCAGCGCACAACAATTCGGTCAATCCGGTTCAACACGCCGTCCGCAACCGGAAGCGTAAGGGAAAGATCGCCCGTATTGTGATAGAAATAGCCGTTGATCCACGCCTTGCCCGCCTTCACGGTCACAACCATTCCCGAACCCGCCACCACTTGAAGATTGTTGGACGGAACGGGGAACACGCCGTTGCCGATGAATGAAGCGAAGTATTCGGCCCATTCCTCCGCGCGGTATACGCGATCATGGGAAACGGAATTGAAAAAACTTGATTTTTCCATGTTTTCACCCCTTTACTTTGCAATTTGCCGTATCTGTGTAAGCAGGGCGGGCAAGCTCTCACCAAAAGTAATGTCGATTTCTTCAATGTTCTGTTGGTAAGTTTCGGACACTTCGGTAATACGCACGTTGATCTTGATACCCCAGCGTTTATTAACGCACGTCACCCTGTCGCCTAAATCGTAATCTTCGCGGTATTTCAGGTTTGCGTGCGTGTTGATCTTGCTGGAAAAGCTCAATGTTTCGGCGTATTGTTCCAGCTCCGACGCGCCCCGCTCCAAGAGGCACGCCAAATATTCCGCGTCCGTGCGCGTGATCTCTGTTTGCGCGCTGTCCGTGTAAACCTTCGTAATATCCGTTGCATTCACAAAGATTTCTTCACGGTCAAGGCCGGACGCGCCGCCGCCCACTTCGGCCACAACCCGCGGTTCTACCTCTTCGCCGCCCACGTATGCGGTTGTTTTCAGGTTTTCAACGCTGTTTGTGTATTCCTGCTCTGTGATGTTGTCGAATTCCTGCGAAAAGATACAAGGCGGGTTTTCCGTCTGATCTGCGGTCAGGTTGCGGCCAGCGTATACGCTGAAATAGTGCTTTCCCGTGCGCACATCGGAACGGGAACGGAAGCCCAGCTTTGCCGCCTTCGCCGCCGTTTCCACGGCCAAAAGCGCGTTTATAAAGGCTTCGGACGTGTAGTTGATCCTGCCGCTTCCGGTGTCCACGTCCAGCGGGTCAAGAAGAATATTCGGAATGCGGCGGGCGGCAACCCGTGGGGAAATGATATTTTCCCGGACGATCCGGTATAGAATATCCTGCGTCCCGCTCGTTGCCGTTATCTGATCGCGCACAATGCGCTTCCCGATCCATTGCGTGATAAATTTGCCCTGCACTTCGATTTCTTCAAGGCCCTGCGAATTCTTGCTTATGTTCACATA